>CAXUMS010000027.1:0-11892 GCA_964252165.1 uncultured Armatimonadaceae bacterium | reverse complement strand
CTTCCCATCGCGCTCTCGGCGATGCAGGGCTTGTACGGCAACCAGTTCGGAATGCTGATGGCGGGAACGTTCCTGTGCATCCTGCCGGTGGTTGTCCTATTCTTCGCCCTGCAAAAAGAGTTTGTTTCCGGCCTCACGGCGGGCGCGGTCAAGGGGTAATCATTGGGAGTAATTGTGGAGGAAGCGCAGGAGTCATCGCGCCCGCTGTTCAAGCCGTTCTTGTTTATGGGAACCACGCTCGCGTTCGTCGCGGTCGCGTGCGGCGCATTTGGAACGCACGCCCTCGGCGAGCGATTAACGCCGCACTTCCTCGATGTTTGGAAAACCGGCGTGCAGTACCACCTTCTGCACGCCGTCGCGCTGGTCGCCCTATCCGGTTTTGCGGATAAACTTCGGGCGCGCGGTTTGGCGCGGGCGGCGGGCAAACTGCTCGCCATCGGTTGTATCATCTTCGGCGGCAGTTTGTACGCGCTTGCGCTCGCAAGTCCCGGTCCCGGCGACCCGCTCCGTTTCTTAGGCGCAGTAACGCCGCTCGGCGGCGTGTGCTTCCTGTCCGCCTGGGCATGTTTGGCCCTCGCCGCCCTGCGCGAAAATTAATAGGTTGCTCCAAATTATGAACCGTTATCAGGTTTGTGTTGTCGCCGCTCTTGCGGTATTGACACCTCCCAGCCTCGCCCACGCTCAAACCGCTTCTACTTTGTCGAAGCGCGGAACCGTTATAGTAGTTCCCAGTGGCGAAATTCCGACCGACCAATGGGTGTATGAGCCGCTTGTCTCACTTCGTGTGTGGGTGGATTTTGATGTTCCGGCTGGTTCGTGGCGCACTAAAAGTTACATTAACCTGCTTGGACCCGCCCGAACCGCAAAAGAGTTTGCGACTTTTGTACAAAAAGCTGTGGCAAAGATGGACGCTCCAGACGGGGTGGGGGCGCGAGACTTAGCATTGGCGCCTGGACTGCGTAACGCCCTTGATAAACTTCTTGCCGAGTTTGCGCCCGAACTTGGCGAGCGGGGAGTAGATGCGGCGGCGGCGCGGAAACGCCTCGCGGCGATTGTGCGTAGCACCGAACAACGCGGCGTCACGCCCTTCGCCGATGTTCCGCCAAGGCATTGGGCCGCATCGTCGGTTGCGCGCTTGTCGAACGCAGGTATCGTTATCGGTTTTGGTGATGGCTCCTACTGCGGCGGTCGCCCCTAACGTGTTCGCCGCCCTGCGCGAAAAATAAAGCGATAACGGGCTGTCACATTTACCGGCGCAGGGGCGTTCTATTCTAACGCGACAACGCCGGTCGCGTTTTTTGGCGCGTTATGCTATAATCGCCATTATCCCCTTTGGAAGCCCATGAACCGATTGACCTTCCGTTCCGCCTTCGCCGCCGCCGCGCTTGCCGCTCTCGCCTTGATGGGCGCGTCTGGGTGCGGCAATAACCCGTACCCGCCCGGCGAGTCCGCGTCCAATACGCTTTACCGCGTTTTAGGCGATGACCCCAAATCGCTGGACCCGTCGTTCTCGTACACCGTAGATGAAGCGTACGTGTGCGACCTGATTTATCCGTCGTTCTACAAGTATCAGTACCTCAAGCGTGAACCGTTCGAGCTGGAGCTGAACATCGGGGCGAAAGAGCCGGTACGCGAGCCGTTCGATGTCCAAGTCAAGGACAAAGACGGCAAAACCAAGACCGTCAAAGGCGAACGGTACACGTTCATATTCAAGCCCGGTTTGCGTTTCCAGGACGATCCGGCGTTTCCGGGCGGCAAAGGTCGCGCGATTACGGCGCGCGATGTCGCGTACTCGTTCAAGCGTATGACGGATCCGTCCGTGCAATGTCCGGTCGCGCCGTTTTTTGCGGATAAAATTGTCGGCTGGGAAGACTACGCCAAAGGCTTCGGCGACGAGAAAAACACGAAAACCGACGCCGAAAAGTCCGCGAACTACGACAAAGAGATCGAGGGCGTTCAGGTAGACCCGAGCGACCCGCTGGTTTTGCGAATCACGCTCAGTCAACCGTATCCGCAGATGCGCTACCTGATGGCGATGCACTTCACCACGCCGCAGGCGCGCGAGGCGGTCGAAAAGTACAAAGGCGAATATGCGCGTCATCCGGTCGGCTCCGGGCCGTATCTGATGAGCGATTTCAAGCCGAAACAGCGTATCGTGCTGTCTGTGAACCCGAACCGCCACAAGGCGTTGTACCCATCCGAGGGCGAAGCGTCCGACAAGACAGAGGGTCTGCTTGTAGATGCGGGCAAGGACTTACCGCTCGCGCCCAAGATCGTCTTTAACATTATCAAGGAAGCCACGCCCGCGTGGAACCTGTTTCAGCAGGGCTACCTCGACGCGGCGGGCGTGAACCAGAACAACTACCAGCAGGTTGTCGCGTCCGGCAACCAACTCTCGCCCGCGCTCGCCAAGCGCGGCGTGGAAATGCGTAAGGATACGCAGGTCAATGTTTACTATTGCGCGTTCAACATGAACGATCCGGTCTGGGGCGGCCTGGACGAAAAACGCCGCAAACTACGGCAGGCCGTTTCGCTCTCGATTGATGCGAACGAGTACATTGACTTGTTACTGCAGGGCAACGGCACCGCAGCCCAGTGGGTTCTGCCGCCGTCCGTGTTCGGCTACGAGGCGGGCTACAAAAACCCGTTCCGGCAGTACGACGCGAAACTGACACAGGCGAAGCGCCTTTTAGCCGAGGCCGGGTATCCAAACGGCGTGGACCCGAAATCCGGCGAAAAACTAGTTTTGCACTACGACAATTCTAACATCACCCCGGCGGGTCGCCAGCAAACCGGCATCATGCAAAAGATGATCGAGCGCATCGGTATCAAACTGGATTCCCGTTCGACCCGTCCTACCGTATTTCAAGACAAAATCCAAAAAGGACAGCATCAGTTCATTTTCTACGGATGGTTCGCAGACTATCCGGACCCCGAAAACTTTGTTTTCTTGCTATACGGCCCGAACAAGCGCCCCGGCCCAAACTCGGCGAACTACGAAAACCCCCGGTACGACAAGTTATTCGAGCAAATGCGGGCTTTGGACGACGGGCCGCAGCGCGATGCGCTTATCAAACAAATGCGGGCTATCGCGGTTGAGGATTGCGCATGGATTCCGGTCTACCACGGCGTTTCTCTGTCGCTCGCATACGACTGGCTCAAAAATGTCAAGGCGCACCCTATCGCGAACGACTATAACCAGTATCGGCGCGTGGATGTCGAAAAGCGGGCGCAAATGCAACGTGAATGGAACCAGCCGAACCTCACGCCGCTTGTGGTCTTCCTGGTCGCGCTGGGGATTTCGATTATCCCGGCGGCGGGCGTGGTCCGCAAGCGCATCAACCGGCGTGTCCGGGTCGGCGGCGCGGACCCGAGCGATGCCTCTGACAACGGCGATACCGAAGGGCGGAATGGATAAATGCTGACCTATATCGTGCGCCGTATCGCCTACGCCATCCCAACGCTCATCGGCGTGTTGCTTTTGACGTACTTCCTTTTCTTCGGCGTTTCCTCCAAAGATAGCATCGCGCGGCGCAACCTGTCCGCGCGCAACCCTTCTCAGGCGCAGATCAAGGAATGGCTGGACGACCACGGCTACAACAAGCCACGCGAAGTACAACTGCGCGAAAGCACGGTTGATATGATGCTGTTCCGGTTCGGCAAGTCGGACACGTCCGGCGAGGAAATCTGGACCCGTATCAAGCAAGGCTCCGGGCCATCGTTCGTGATCGGCGCGGTCATCTTCGTTACCGGCCTTATCACCGCGCTTCTCGCCGCAATCGGGGCCGCGTATTTTCGCGGAACGTATGTGGACAACCTGATTACGTTTTTGTGCGTTCTCATCATGAGCATCGTCGCCATTGTGTACGTGATTGGTCTCCAATTTCTGCTGGGCAAGATACTTCGTTACGGGCCGGTCTGGGGCTTCGACACCGATGCGTCGTTTGGCAAGTTCATCATCGTTCCGGTGATCGTCGGTGTGATTTCGGGCATTGGCACGGAAATTCGGCTCTACCGAACGTTTCTTCTGGACGAGATTAACCAGGACTACGTGCGAACCGCCCGCGCCAAAGGCGTGGACGAGCGCACCGTTCTGCTCCGCCACGTCCTCAAAAACGCGATGATCCCGCTGATTACGTCCACCGTCGCCGCGATTCCCGGCTTGATTCTGGGGCAGTTACTGATCGAGAGTTTCTTTGGTATTCCCGGTCTGGGCGGTTACCTCGTAGACGCCATCAACAGCACGGACTTCGCCGTGGTTCGCGCGATGGTGTTCTTAGGCACTTTGTTGACCATTGTGGGCTTGATTTTAACGGATATTTGCTACGCCCTCGCCGACCCCCGCGTGCGGCTTGAGTAGACGGCGCTCTTTTTTATGTTGCCATACTTTACATTCTCCGATTTCCTTTTCAATCTGACGCCGCTCGTGGTTCTGGGCCTGATGACGTGGGCGTACTTATCCGCGCGTCGTCAGCCGCTGTGGGCCGAGGCGTTCCGGCGCATCCGGCGCAACCGGCTGGCCCTCTTCGCGCTCGCCATTATCGGTCTGTACGGACTGGTCGCCCTCGCCGATAGTTTCGGCGCAACGGATAAGGTTTCGCAGGACCGCGTCACGCTGTTGGACCGGATCGCCAAGCGGGATGCGGAGCGCACGTACTCCAAGCCGCTCGACACCATGACAACCGGCGAACCCAAACCGCAAAAACTCAAAGCGCCGGGAAGTCATTTCTTAGGCACCGATGGAACCGGGCAGGACGTTTTCTACCGAACGCTGAAAGGCGCGCGAACCGCGTTTATTATCGGCGGCCTGACCAGCGTTATCTCGGTTCCGCTCGCGCTCGCATTGGGCCTCTTGGCCGGATACAAGGGCAAACTGTGGGATGACATTATTCAGTACGTGTACACGGTTTTGTCGTCTATACCGTCCACATTGCTTTTAATCGTTCTCGTTCTCGTGCTGGGGAAGGGCCTGCCGCAGATTTGTATCGCGCTTGGCATCACGCGCTGGGTCGGGCTGTGCCGCCTTGCGAGAGGGGAAACGCTGAAGCACCGGGACCGCGAGTATGTCCGCTCCGCCAAAGCGCTGGGCGTTTCCGACGCGGGGATTATGGGCCGCCATATCCTTCCGAACCTGCTTCCCGTCGTCATCATTTCAACCACACTGGGTTTCTCCGGCTTGATCTTATCCGAGGCGATTCTCGCCTTTTTAGGCGTGGGCGTGGATGAAAGCGTCGGCTCGTGGGGCAACATGATTGACGCCGCCCGCGACGAGTTGGCCCGCGACCCGATTATCTGGTGGAACCTGACCGGGGCGTCGGTCGCGATGTTTGTTCTCGTTCTCGCGTTCAACCTGATCGGCGACGCCCTGCGCGATGCGGTTGACCCGCGCCTGCGCTCCTGATTTATCTCCGCTTGCTCGTCTGGGAAACCTTTTCTACCTATGTCGGAACCGCTTTTGCAGGTCGAGAACCTGCGTACCTACTTCAACACCCCGCGCGGCGTCGCCAAAGCAGTGGATGGCGTTTCGTTCGCCGTGGACCGGGGCGAAACGCTCGCGATTGTCGGCGAAAGTGGTTGCGGCAAGTCTATGACCGCGCTATCGCTTTTGCAGTTGGTCCCGGAGCCTGCCGGATACATTGACGGCGGACGCGTTTTGTTCGAGGGCAAAGACCTGCTCGATTTGACATGGGAGCAGATGCGAAGCGTCCGGGGCCGCGACGTTGGCATGATTTTTCAGGAGCCGATGACCAGCCTCAACCCGGTCTATACCATCGGGTCGCAAATTCGCGAGGCCATGACGATCCACGGCAAGGACACGAACGCGGCGCAGGCGCGGGCGGTTGAACTTTTGGGGCGTGTCGGCTTGCAGGACCCCGCGCAGGCGCTCCGGCAGTACCCGCACGAGTTATCGGGCGGGATGCGCCAGCGCGTGATGATCGCGATTGCGCTCGCCAACAACCCGAAACTTCTGATCGCCGACGAACCCACCACCGCGCTCGACGTGACCGTGCAGGCGCAAATTCTTGCGCTAATCCGCGAGTTACAACAGGAAACGGGTATGGCGGTCGTCTTAATTACCCACGACCTGGGCATTGTCGCCGAGGTGTCCGACCGGGTTTGCGTGATGTACGCGGGTCAGGTTGTGGAGTCCGCGACCACGCGCGAACTGTTTACCGAGCCGCGTCACCCCTATACCAAAGGACTGTTTGCAAGCCTGCCGTCGCGCAACCGGAGAGGGCAGGACTTGGCGACGCTTGAGGGCGTGGTCCCGGAGGCGGTGGCATGGCCCAAAGCGTGCCGGTTCGCGCCCCGGTGCGCGTTCCGCTGGGACGAGTGCGACACGATCAAGCCCAAGTTCCGGCCCTCGGGGAGCGACCGGCCCGTGCGTTGCCACCTCTACGACCCGGAAATTCCGCAACGGCCCAATGTAGAAGCCGCCCGCGCCGCCGGACTTACCGGCGATGTGGCAAGCGACATCAAGCCCGTGCTGACCGCTTCGCCTGCGAGTCTGAGAGACCGACCATGACCCTGATTTATGACGCGCCCGCCGACGATAAAGACGCAAGCGCGGACGCGCTGGTTTCCGTGCGGAAGTTGCGCAAGGAGTTCCCGATCCGCAAGGGCTTGTTCGCGCCCAAAGCGTTCAAGGTCGCCGTGGACGATGTTTCGTTCGACATCAAGCGCGGCAAAACGCTCGCGATTGTGGGCGAAAGCGGCTCGGGTAAATCCACGGTCGGCATGATGCTTCTGGGCCTCCTGGAGGCGTCCGGCGGCGACATTCAGTACGATGGCAAATCGCTTTTATCGCGGACGGACGGCGCCCGGGCGGGGCGTTTGTCGCTCCGGCGCGAAATGCAGGTCGTGTTTCAAGACCCGTTCGCGAGCCTGAACGCCCGTATGACCGTGCGCGAAACGCTCACCGAGGGCATGAATATCCACTGTATTGGCGCGAACGCGGGTGAGCGGGCCGAGAAAGCCGCCGCGCTTTTATTGCAGGTTGGGCTTGGCCCGTCCGCGCTGGACCGCTACCCGCACGAATTTTCGGGCGGACAGCGTCAGCGTATTGCAATCGCCCGCGCGCTGTCGGTCGGTCCCAAATTCATCGTTCTGGACGAGCCGACATCCGCGCTTGACGTGTCGGTGCAATCTCAGGTGCTGAACCTGCTCCGCAAACTACAGCGCGAAAACGGTCTGACGTACCTGTTCGTCACGCACAATCTGGGCGTGGTCGAGTACCTCGCCGATGACGTTTGCGTGATGGAGGCCGGGAAAATTGTGGAGCGGGGAAGCGTGGACCAGATTTTCGACACGCCGCAGATGGACTACACGCGCCGCTTGCTTGGCTCGATTCCCTCGCTCGATCCCCGCGCGCACCGTCTGGCGCGCGGGTGACAAACGCAGGAAAATCGGTTCGCTCTGACGAAATGCCGCCTTGTTAAGCAGGGCGGCATTTTGATTTTACGTTGCGACGGAGTGCGCAACCGCGCGCCGCTCTGCGGGTCTATAGTAACCGAAGAAATGATTTTGTCGCCCCATGCCGTGCGAGAATGAGCGGCGCGCGCGTTTTGGAGAAAGAGGTTTGGTAGATGCGAATTAAGCCCGCCGGAAAAGTGGCGGCTCTTATTGTATTGATTTTGGTTCTTGCGATCGGTTACCGATTTGGCAAGGGAGGGCTGGCGAAACTCGCCCCCGCCGCGAAAACCAAAGAAGCGGTGGTTCCCAACAAAATTGATTTGCCGTCCGATAATGGCGGCGCGACCGACAATGGCGGAACTGGCGCAGTTCAAAACGTCGGCTTTAATTTGCCGGACAGCGACCCCGGCTGTACCAACCTGCCCGAAGTGCGGTTACTCGGCTATGCGTGGAACGCGCAGATGGGAATGCTGTTCGCGAACGGCGGCCCGCAGGCGACAAAGGGTAGCCTGATGTGCCAGCAGGGGGTCAACCTGAAATGGTCCCGGCAAGATGACAACAGCAAACTACAGGAAGCCCTGACCGCGTTCGCGACGGATTTGAGCAAGGGAACCGCAAACCCCAAGAGGGGCGCGCATTTTGTGACCGTGATGGGCGACGGCTCGGCGGCGTTTTTGAAGCCGCTGAACGACACGCTCCGCCGCTTAGGACCGGAGTACACGGCTAAAGTCGTGGGCGCGTGCGGGTATTCGCGCGGCGAGGACAAATTTATGGGTCCCGCCGAGTGGAAATCGAACCCGATAGCGTCGCGGGGCGGCGTGGTCGCGGGCGTGCTTCGCGACGGCGACTGGAACATCGCGCAAAAATGGCTGTCCGACAACGGCCTCAAAACCAACCCGGACGAGAAAACGTGGGACCCGGACGCGCTGAACTGGGTCGCCGCCAATGATTATATTGACGCCGCGCAAAAGTATATCGCGGGCTATAGCGAAACGCGGCCCGTGGTCCGCAACGGCAGGCGCACCGGCGAAACCAAGAAAATCACCGTGAACAGCGTGGTGACATGGACGCCCGGCGATGTCACTGTCGCCGAGGGCAAGGGCGGATTGGTTTCCATCGTGTCAACGCGCGAATACAGCACGCAGATGCCGTGCGTGATTATCGGCATTGACAAGTGGATGAAGGCGAACCGGAAAACGGTCGAGAATATGCTCCTTGCCATCGCAAAGGGCGGCGAGGCGGTCAAGACCAACCCGGAAGCCCTGAGCCGGGGCGCGCAGATCAGCGCCGCCGTCTACCACGAGCAAAGCGCGGATGCTGCGTACTGGGAAAAATACTACAAAGGCGTCACCCAGAACGACAAAACCGGTCAGCCCGTTCAGCTGGGCGGTTCGGTCGCGAACAACCTCGCCGATAGTTTGTACACGTTCGGCCTGACCCCCGGTTCGGCCAACCTGTTCGCGGCGACCTATTCTGTATTCGGCGATCTGGTCGTGTCGCAGTACAAAGAACTTGTGCCGAGCATTGATCCTGTCGAGCGGGTTACAGACACATCGTACCTGAAGGCGATTGCGAGCCGCGCGGGGAACCGTCCGACCAGAACGCAGGTCGCCGCCGCGACGCCTAAGTTCACCAAATCCGCCCCGGTTAAATCCGTGGTTTCGCGTCGTCAGTGGAACATCCGTTTCCAAACGGGGCGGGCCGCTTTCGAGGGACAAACGGTTAAAGACCTGGAACGACTGCGCCGTGACCTTCTGGTTGCGAGCGGAACCGTGGTCGAGATCCACGGCCACACTGACAGCGCGGGCAACCCGCAGGCCAACATGGCATTATCCGAGGCGCGGGCGTTCGCGGTGAAAAATTACATGGAAAAGAAGTTCCCGTCGAACTTCCCGGAAGGCCGCATCCGCGTGTTCGCGCACGGTCAGCAGAACCCCATTGCGCCCAACAGCACGGAGCAAGGCCGCGCCAAAAACCGCCGCGTCGAGGTCGTCATCGGTACGACCGGCGCGTAGTCATCTATCCTCCGCCGCCCTTGATCAAGGGCGGCGGGACGTTTTTCGCTTTTACCTTATTCTGAAAAATGTCGGTATTTCCCCGGCACGAATGCGGAAAAAAACCGCCTATGCCAAGCCCGACGCCTCGCCCGAGGATATTACAAACGCGGCAAAGGCGGCGAGAGTCGCGAAGGCGCACCACTTCATTTCGTAGTGTGAACTGAAACACTCTGAAACCTGCTTATGGGAAAAATTGATACTGGTGCCTACCGTCTTATTGACAGCGATGGACGGATGCAACCGCAGATTGACGGCTTGGCTTTACGGGACCTTGCTGTAGATGGCATTATAAGTCCGGAAACTCCCATTTATCATGTGCGGCGAGAAGAAACTGTTAAAGCCGAAGACATACCAATCCTTGCGGCTTACTTTGTTACGGTTGCGTTACCAAACACCGAGCCTTCAGTATCTACTGACGAAAAAACTTGCCCGTTCTGCGCGGAAAGGGTGAAGGGCGACGCTGTTGTATGCAAACACTGTCGGCATAGCTTGGTTGCGTCCGTGCCACCGGATGTGAATACCGCAACAAAGACATCTTTCGTCGCGGATACAATATCGACTCAAGTGGAAGACCCCACAACCGCCCGCGTTTCCCCCGGTGTCGGGACCGCGCCGGAAACCGTTTCGCCGCGCTCGCCGCTCGCCGCCGCGAATTTAGGCGCGGCCCAATCGCCCCGTGACGCTGAGGAAAAAGCCGAAAAATCTCTGGACGCCCCGCACGCCTCCCCCCGGGGCGCGGGGCGGCTTGGCGTCCGCTCGCTCTTGGGCGCGTTCCTGCCCAACCGCGTTTTATCGCCGGGCGCGATGCGCGCCCTCGCGCTCGCCGAGTTGGGTGTGTTTTTCCTCGTCTGGCTAAATTCCCCGTTCAAGGTATTGCCACGCCCGCTCGAAGTGTGGACGCAACTGGCTAAACTCTGGACCGAGCAAGGGCTGGGGCCGGAGTTGTGGACCAGTTTCCGTTTGAACGCCGAAGCGCTCGGCTGGACCACGCTCATATCGCTTTCGCTGTCGTACCTGACCGTGCTTCCCGTGTTCCGCCCGCTCGCCGCCGCCGTTTCCAAAGGCCGGTTTTTAAGCCTTGCCGGGTTCTCGTTCTTGTTCACCCTGGTGATGGGCGGCGGGCGTCCGCTTCAACTATGGATGCTGGTCGCCGGGATGACCGTGTTTTTCGTCACATCAATGGCGTCCGTCGTGGTGTCCATTCCGAAATCCGAATTTGATCATGCGCGAACGCTTCGCATGAGCGAGTGGCGAGTCGTGTGGGAGGTCGTCATATTGGGGACGCTCGATCGCGCCTTTGATGTTCTCCGCCAAAACGCCGCTATCGGCTGGACATTGCTAACGTTCGTCGAGGGAATCGTACGGGCCGAAGGGGGCGCGGGCGCGCTTTTGTTGAACCAGCAAAAGTACTTCAACCTGCCCGGCATTTTCGCCATTCAGTTGGTCATTTTGCTCCTCGGTCTGTTTCAGGATTACGTTATCGGGGCCGTACGACGGCTCGCTTGTCCGTACGCGGACCTGACGCTCGAACGGAAGGAGGGCTAAACCATGTCCGCGCTTCCCTACGAGTATAAGGAAACCATTCTCAAGGTCCGCGACGTATCCCTGACGCTCGGCGGCAACCTGATCCTGCGTGATCTGGACGCCGACATACGAAACATCGTCCGGCCCGGCGTGACACAGGGGCAAATTGTGGGCCTGCTGGGGCCGTCTGGGGTCGGGAAAACGCGCTTGTTCCGTATCCTCGCGGGTCTTGATGCCCCCGATACCGGAAGCGTTCTGGTCGAGGAGGCGGGGATACCCGTCGAGCGCGGCATGGTAGGTGTGGTCGCGCAAAACTACCCGCTATTCGCTCACCGCACTGTGGAAGGCAATCTCACCGTCGCGGGCAAACAAGCCAAACTTTCCAACGCCGACGCGAAAGCCAAAGCGACCGACCTCCTTCAACGCTTCGGGCTTGCCGAACACGCGCGCAAATACCCGGTCCAACTCTCGGGCGGACAGCGTCAACGCGTCGCGATCGCCCAGCAGTTTATGTGTAGCGACCACTTCCTCTTGATGGATGAGCCGTTCTCCGGCCTTGACCTTATCGCGCTGGAGCGTGTCAGCGATTTTATCCGCGAGATCGCGCTCACCGACGAACTGAAAACGCTGATTATCGTCACCCACGACATCACCGCCGCCCTCGCGGTCTGCGATACGATCTGGCTCATAGGCCGCGACCGCGACAAAGAAGGGGCCATCATCCCCGGCGCGCGCATCCAAGCCGTCTACGATCTCGCTGAGCGCGGCTTGGCCTGGCAAAAAAACGCCGCCGACACCGCCGAGTTCGCAACCCTCCTCCGCGAAATCCGCGAACGTTTCACGTTGTTGTAGTTCGTTTGGTTTAGTGGTTGCGTTTTGTGGGTGCGCTCAAGCCGCG
>CAXUMS010000026.1:14517-40247 GCA_964252165.1 uncultured Armatimonadaceae bacterium | reverse complement strand
AGCGGGCGTGTCGCGGGTTCCGGCGATTACCACTCCGCCAAACGGTCCGTCCTTACCCCCGGCGACGCCGCAGGCGCGTTGTTGCCGCCCAGCAAGGACGGTTGGCGCGTGTCCGACACGGGAGAGTTGCGCTACCGGCAAGAACCGGGCGTTTTCGTTCTCGACACGCCGCGCACGCAGGGCGTGGTCGGCTTCGCGGGCGGGCAAACCTACCAAACCGGCGATCTCGAAATCACGGTGCAAAACGCGTTCGGGAGCGTCGTGGTCGCGTCGCTGGATGGTCGCCCGCTCCGCACGTCGCGTCGGATCCTTGTAACCGCTATTGGCAGATGCCGCAACACGGGCTTTGTTTTGCAACCCGTGCAACCCGCGCCCGGCGCCGCCCCGCCGCGCTACCAGGCGACCGGGGAGAGCTTGGGCAAGGCGCCCATTCTCATTGAGCCGATTCGCTTCACGCTGGCGTTCCGGTCGGGCGGCAGGTCGCTAAAAGCGTTCGCCCTGAACGGCGCGGGCGACCGCATCGCCGCGTTACCGGTGACGGCGCGAAACCACGGCGTGATGTTTGCGGCAACCAGCGACACTCCGACGACAATGTATTACGAGGTGACCCGTTAACTGCGTGTCGATGCGGTCACTTCCGCTACGGCGCGTGCTTTGCGGAAACGAAAACCGCGTTTTAAAGGAAAACAAATGGAAGCGCCCAAACAAATCTACCAATTGAAGGTGACACTGGAGGATATTCGGCCTCCGATTTGGCGGCGGATAGAAGTCGCGGGCGATACGCCGCTTGCCAAACTTCATCGGATCTTACAAACCGCATTTGGATGGCATAACTCCCACCTTCACGCGTTTGGCGTCGGCGAAACCACGTACGGCGCCCCGCACCCGGACTTCGATGATGGGGGGATGAAAAACGAGCGGCGGTTCAAATTGTGCGACATCGCGCCTGATGTCAAGTCAAAGTTCCGCTACGAATACGACTTCGGCGATGGTTGGCTTCATTTGGCGCAGGTGGAGAAAATCTTCGACGCCGCGCCGGATGGCGTTTATCCGCTTTGTATAAAGGGCAAGCGCGCTTGCCCACCGGAAGATTGCGGCGGTCCTCCGGGCTACGATCTTTTTCTGGAGGCGATAGCGGACCCCGAACACGAGGAACATAACGACTTGTTGGAATGGGTCGGCGGAGCGTTTGACCCGGAAGCGTTCGACCAAAACGCGGTCAATCAAGCGTTGCGCCGGTTGCGCTAAACCGGAGCGAAAGGGGAAACATTGAAATGGCGCAACGAACGCAAGAACCTGAAATAGCGGCGCGACTCGCCCAGCGTATGCAAACCGACGAGGCCACCGCAGCGAAATGGCTGGAAGGCGTGACAGAAACATTATACGAAACGATAAAGGCGGGTGAAAGCGTAACCCTGCGCGGCTTTGGCTCCTTTTATGTCAAACCAGAGCGGAGCGACACATGGACTTTTAAGTTCAACCCAGCGCAACGATTACGCGCGGCGCTCGGTTGGTCGTCCACATACAAAACGCGTCCTGTAGCGCAACCAGACGCAACACGCCTTGTTTCCTATGATTAGCGCGCCCAGCCCGCCCAGTCGTGTAAGAGGAAGTACAGGCGACCAATCAAAAGCGACAAGCGCGCCATAATTGTCGAGCCGAAGATGGCCCCGAACGCGAACATCAACACCCAGCGCCCAAATCGCGACACGCCCGCAATCGCTTTGTTTTTCTGCTCGAACGAAAAGAAAAAGTAACTCATCACCGACACGACAATGACTAGGAACAAGACGTTGTTGAGGGCCGCTGAGTAGGGCGTCAGGGCGTACGCGCCGGGAGCGGACGCTTCCGGCGTGTTGACGAGCGGCAGGTTCATCGCGGATCGGACCAGGGGAAAATTCACGGCGGCGAACCGCTGGAACGCCTGCCCCGCCGTCAGCCCGAAGAACAAGCCGAAGATTAAGCGGCTCATCCACGCGTTGCGCTTGCTGTAAATCGTGTAGAACAGGAAACCGGCAGGCAGAGCGAGCGCCCACCACCAGCGCCCCTCGCCGGTCATCGGTTCCCACCAGCGCGGCTTGAGAGTATCGTTCCACGTCTGGTAGATCAGGTAGCCGGTTCCCAGGCCGATGAACGCGTGTTCAAAAAATCGGAACACCTTGTTTTCGCGGTACAAGATCGAGTACAGGCCGAGCGTACAGGCGGCCCCGATCCACACGACAATACGTTCCACGGGCATGTGTTAACGCGCCCCCCGCGCACGAATCGCGGCGTCCCGGCGCGCAAGCGCCATCCCGATGTTGCCCAGAATAATCAAGCCCAAAATGAGAAAGTGGGCGTACGACAGCGACGCGGACGCGCGGGTCGCGAACGCTTCCTTGCCCACCAGGGTTTCATACTCGCCCGCCCCTTTGAGGCCGTTCAGCATCCCTTGCAGTTGTCCCGACTTCAAGAACGGAAACGCTTCCGGCGCCATGACAGCGGTCGGCGCGAACAAAACTGCGACTGGCTTTCTGCCCGCCGAGCGGAAATACGCCATCCAGTTTTCGAGCGTCAAAGCGGACGCGAACTCGGCGACAAGGGAAACATCGTCCACCGTGCGAACGCCGCGCATCACGGGAACATCGGCGAGGTTGGTCCCGCGAATATCTTTGCCGATTGCGCCCGGGATGTCGGTCACCAGGGCCTTGATGTTCGGGGCGGGATCGCCCGCCTTGTAGCCCCAGTTGACATAGTCGCGCCCGTACACATAGCCAAACTCCGGCGCAAGGGCCTCGGCGGCTTTCTGACCTAATTCGCGGCCCTGCGGGTCGGAAAACGAGAACAGGGCGAAGCGCAGATGATGCCCCATGATTTGCCGGAGCGTGGGCGTGAGTTGGTTCAGGTTCTCGGTAATCGTGGAGGCGGAAAAATTGACGGATACGATAATCAACTTCTTATTTTCAACAGGATCGCGCGCAATCGCCTCAATCGTGTTGTAGTAACTTCGGGTTTCCGGTAGCACAATCGCCTTCCCGGCGGGCGCGGAAACGAGAAGAGGAATGCTCACGACAACCGCGAGAAGCAGGTAAAGCGCACGTCGGTCGGCGTTTTGCAACAAATCCAGCAGGCGGCGAAAGGTCATTTGCGTTTTTATACGTCCTTGTCGAAATACGAGCCGCGCTCCAAACTCAGCCAGAGCCGAATGGATGTGGATAAAACGCCGATTCCCAAACCCAACTCAACCGCCAAAATTGCGGGCGAATTGACGCGTGTCAAAATCCAGTCGCGGATAATCTCCACGCGGAAGTTCGCCCAGAACCCGGTTACGGGCAAGCCCGCTGTTAAGGCTTGTCCCAGAGAAATCTGTCCCAGCATCACGATAAACGCGGCGACCAGCAAAATGGTCGCCTCGATAGAGCGGGCGCGGAACGCCCGGTACGCCGCCGATACGATATAGAACGACACAATCGAAAACATCGCGGATTCGAGATTGACCAATCCGCCGTCGAAGAACAACGAGAAGGCCGCCCGGTTGTAGCCGTTGGGATGATGTTCTTTAAGCAAGCCGGTAACCGCGATACCGACCATTGTCGCGAACAAAACGACCGAAAAGCCCCACCCCTCGCGTTTGCGCGCGATAGCGCGGGCGTGGACGCTGACAAGGGAAAACACGCCCGCGCCGACCGCGAGGCTTTGTAGCACCTGATTTATCTGCGCGACCGGCGCGCGGTACCCGGTCAGAAAGTTTTTCCCGTCCGCGCCCACGGGGTAGAAAAACTCGACCACGTAGAACAACCCGGCAAGAAACGTGACAAGGGCGATTAGCGGCTTGCGGAATCGTCCCGGAAGGATTTGCAAAACCACGAAAAACACGGCGGACAGGGCGAGCGCGCCCGCGATATAAAGCCACAGCGCCGCGCCGTGCTGGAGCGTGAACAAGCGTCCCATACGTTAGCCCGCGCCTCCCGTGGCGGCCTTTTGCAAAAGGTCCGCGAGCGGAACGGCTTTGTCCGCAAACAAATTGATAAAAAGCGGGACGCCCACGCTCGCAAGGGCCGCCCCGACGACCATAGAAACGAGCAGAAAGCCTTTGACGATATCCTGTCCCCAGATCGCCCCGAGGAGCGTGGGTTGGCGCGTGAGGTAGGCGGTCGCGGCGTAGAACTCATCGCCGATCAAAACGTAGTCGCAGGCGGCGATAAAAAACGGGGCCTGCGTGGTCGAGGGCGTTCCCGCGATCTGTATCGCGCCCACCCGGTTGCCGTTTTCCGCGATCACCAGCGATTCGGCGAAGAACGTGCCGAAGAGAAAGATGGACGCGACCTTCTCGCGGTTGATAATGCCCGCCGCCCCCGCCGCGAACGCGAACTGCCGGTCCGACAAAAATAAAATGTCATCGGGGCGGAACGTGTCGGGCCTGCCGCCGCGCGTGTACGCCTCGCGGAGCGCCTCCTCGGCAATCGGCAGGAGAGCGGGCGTACGCGTCGGCAAAATGACCCGACTGCCGAACCGCGCGGCCTGCTCGGCGACAATGGACACAATCGCGAGGGCTTGCAGGGTCGGCGCGTCCACGCCGCCCAACCCGATAGACGCGAGGATAGGGCGTCCCATCTCGGCGGCGCGGCCCACGGCCTCGTCAATCGCGGTCAGTCCGCCGATACGCCGAATGAACAATTTGCGCCCGCGTTGCGCGATCACGACCATGCCGACAATCACGGCGGTCGCGAACAAAAAGAACAGCCGCGCGAACGGCGTCGCATGATCCATCGGTTACGCCTCCTCGCCTTGCGCGGGTTTGGTTGCGGCGGGAGCGGCGTCAAGGCGCGTTATCAGTCCCTCCACCGCGCCCGGTGTTTGGAGGAGGCGCGACAGCGTTTGCAGTTTTTCCGGCCCTAAAAGCGGTCCAATAAACGGCGCGAACACCATCAGGGCTTGCCCGGCGAGAAAACCGAAGGGGCGGTGCATTTCGAGCGCGAAGACAACCGGCGTTTGCAAGCCGCGCCGTGCGACCGCGCTTGCGGCGGCGTCCAGCAGAGCGTCGCGCTCGGACGGCGTCAGGGGAACATCCCAATCGGGGGCGGGGGACATCATACGCTCGCCTCCGCTGTCGTTTGCGCCGCCGCCGTCGCCCGAAACGCGCGCACGGCATCTAAGATTGCGTCGGCGTCGCCGCCCGCGAACCCCAAGCGAACGCCGCGAAACCGATCCAGCCGCGACGCCCGCGCGAGCGGCGACAGGTGAACGCCATCGTCGCCGTAGGTTGCGCGCTTCACATCGGCCCACGCGATAAAGGTTCGGGAAAACGGGCCGTTCACGGATGACGCCCCGCGCGCATCCAGCCGGAACGTTTGCGGAAACAGGTACTCGGACAACGCCGACGTCAGCGCGACAAGCGGCAGAAACAGCGCGACCGGGTGCGGAAACGCCATGCGCCACAGCCCCAGCGCGGCCCCGTACGCCGCCACGACCAGTAGGAGGCGCGCGGGGCGCTCGCGCAGTCGGTGAACGCGCCACGACAGCGCCGCCGCATCAGGGGCGAGCGGAACGGCGGCGGAAGCGTGGGGGCCAAACACGGCGGGCGCATTCGTCATAGGCGGGGAATGCGGCAATTATAAAGCGGATACGGCCTGTGTGTCAAGCGCGAGAAGCCAAGTCAAGAAGCCAAGTCAAAGTCGTTCGCACATTTGCTTTATTACCGTAATCGTCTCGTTAATACCGTTGCTATCCGCATTATCCTTTGGGACGTTGCTCGGTATGCGAGTTCCGTCGTGATACTGCACGTGGAAGACGCCTTCCGCTACTGCGTTAACGACAACACTGGGGGGATACCAACTCCATATCGAGGCCATCGCTTCTTCAAAGGTCGTTCGTCGCATCAGCGAAACGCCATGAGCTACGTAGGGAATTAGGTGCCGCAAGTCCATTTGTTTTTGCAACTCGACAACAAGCGGCTCCATCCAAGCCAATGCATCGAACTGTTCACGTTGCGGCTTCAGGGCCTCGTCCAAGTCAACGGGGCTGACAAACGTGCGGAGGGTATTTTGTATTTGGATATTTTGCGCCATTCGTACTCCCCACAATGGCACAAGACTACCCCACCAGTCTCTTGGCTCATCCTCATAGGTTGGCGTATAATCGCTCACTGGCTACTCGTCCTCGGGGCGGTCGGCGTCGGGGGGCTTGGGGCCGAACGTCATCACCCAGCGGACGGCGAGGGCGTCCCACTCGTACACGGCCTTGCCGCCGTCGCCGTTCCAGTAGCGGACGCCGGTCGGGGACCAGCCGCCCTTCGGACCGCCCCGCCGAGCGGCCTGCTCGCGGTCACCTGCGGGATCGTTGACGAGAAGGCGACCATCCTCCAGGTACCCGCGCGCGACCATGATATGCCCCGCATTCGTCACACTGGTTCCCAGGATAACCGGGCGGCCCGCATCGAGTTCGCGCTTGACCCGGGGCCAGTTCGCCTTGTCATCGTAGAAGATAGCGACGCCGGGAAACGACGGGCGGAAGTAGTCGAGCATCTTGGCGTGAACCGCGCCCAGATTCGGCTCGCACACCTTGTCGTCCACCTGGGGAATTAAGGCGCCGTAGGCCGTGGTGCGCGCCCCGCCGTTTTGGGTTACCACCGTCGGCCTTGCTTGCGCCTTGCCGAAGAACGCCAATACCATCAGCATTGAGGTCGGCCCGCACGACCCGCCGCCATCGAACGTGTCCGGCGAATCGTAGATCTGGTTGAGGTAGGGGATCGAAAGCGCAACCACAGGCGGGGACGGTGCGAGCGAGTACGTATCGCCCCAGTGCCAGGGTGCGGGCGGGGCGAGCGCGTTCTTGCCCCACGCGAGTTGGCCCGCGCGCGGTCGCGAAACCGCAACCGGGGAAAACCGCCCGTCCGCGCCGGTCGCGACGACATTCAAAACGCTGTCCGCGAACGCTTGCGCATCCGGCCCTTGCTTGCCCAGTTGGTAGCGTCCCAGTGCGAAGTACCAGCACTCCAACACGTTGCGCCAATCATCGAGCCGCCCGGACACGCACATCAGCGGCGCGCGGTTCCATGCCAGCACAAGGGCGCGCGTTCCCTGCTCGATGTTGTACCGGTAGTCGGTCCGCAGTCGCTCCGAATCGGCGCGCTTGCCTACGGGAACGCCCAGAACGCCCACCCTGTCCTCGCCCGCCGCAAACGGCTTGCCCGCGCTATCGAACTGCCGCCACCCGCTTTCGCGCCACGCCAGCCCCTTGAGTAGAACCGACGGCACGCGGTAAACGTGCGCGGCCCGGTCGAGTTCGGCAGCGATCTGCGCTTCGGTCGGCGGAATCGTTTTTCGACTGGTTTTTTCAGATCCAAAGACCGCGCCGGAAAGCGAGCAAACGAGCCACAGAGCGGCGCCACGACGGGCGTAATACAATGGGCACAGCCGAAAGAAACGAAGCAATATATCAAGCGGCATTTGGCTCCCTTTCAACGGCGGCGGCGGCAATCGCAACCTGTCGTAACTCAACGTGAGTTCGGGATAAGGAAGTTGAAAACCGATTAGGTTTTGGCCTTTGGTAGACTGAGGTTGCTTAAGACTCCACTCGCCAAAGGCCGCAACCCATGCTCAGTTTACTGCATCTGTTCTGCTCAGTTGATGATTTTTGCCAATCCTTCTCCCTGCAACGCCGTTTATGTTCAAGCAACGCGCCGCGCTCACGCAACCGCAAACGGCAACTCGCCGACAGCGAGATAATGACGATCTTGATTGCCTTCCATCAGAGCCGCTATCGGGACTTTAAGACTTTCTATCTGGCTTACGTCTGCTCGCACTGGCGAAGCGAGTTTCCGCGCCTCGTGTCTTACCATCGTTTTATCGAATGGACAAAAGCGGTTTTGGTTCCGTTGTTCGCTTACTTACAGTCGCTCTTCGGCGCGTGTAGCGGCGTTTCGTTTATAGACTCTACGCCGCTCGCCGTTTGCGACAACCACCGCATTCATCAGCATAAAGTCTTTGCAGGCATCGCTAAACGGGGCAAAACCAGCACAGGCTGGTTCTTCGGCTTCAAACTGCATCTTGTCGTAAGCGATACAGGCGAATTGCTTAATATGACACTGACGACGGGCAATGACGACGGGCAATATAGATGACAGGAAGCCCGCGCCCGATCTGCTTCACGACCGGTTGGGCAAAGTGTACGGCGACAAAGGCTACATTTCGCAACCGCTCTTCGACACGCTTTTCGCTCGTGGCGTGGAACTTATCACCAAGAACCGTAAGAACATGAAACCGCGTTTACTCAAATTGATGGACAAACTCCTGCTGAGGAAGCGAGCCATCATCGAGACCATCATAGACCAGTTAAAGAATATCTCTCAGGTTGAACATACACGCCACCGTGCGCCTGTCGGGTTCCTGTGGAACCTCGCCGCCGCCCTCATCGCCTACTGCCACCAGCCCAAGAAACCGAACTTAAACCTCGTAACACAAGCCGAGATGGCCAACGCTTAAACCGAACTCACGTTAACTCATCCTCCAACTCGCGATGACAGTTCGCGCAGAGCAAATCACATTTCATCGCCTCGTGAACCACGGTCTTCCAGCGTTGTAAAAGAAAAGCCCGATTAAGATCGAATTTCTTCTGCGTGCGATCGCGGTGATGAAACTCCAAAGCGGCAGTGCATTTCCTGTAACCGCAACGACTGCAACGACCGCCTAAAAGCGCGATCAGATGATCTTTCCGCTCGCGTCGCGCTTTGTCTTGCCATTTTCGGTACTTCTCAGCGGCGGGGCGAGGAATCGCCTGCAAATCGCTACGCGTGTTGTGCGCACCGAAAGGCGAGCATACAAGGCAAAACTTGCGGCTTGCCAGATTGCGACGAACGCCATCTACAAGGATAGTGGCGGGAATAACGCCGCCGCAGGAGCAATAGCGGCTCATACAACCTCGGGGACAAGAACAGAGGAAAGGTGCCGCCTACCGGACTCGAACCAGTGACACAAGGATTTTCAGTCCTTTGCTCTACCAACTGAGCTAAGGCGGCACGTCAACGAAGTTAGGATTGGTTCCAGAAGAAAAACCCGCTTACTTCGGGGCAGACAGGAAGGCGGTTAATTAGCCTCCTTCCGACACGTCAGGTATATTACCATTCACGCCCCGACTGTGCAACAGCAAATACAGCAAATAGCGAAACGGCATGACGGATCTGTTGGACAGCCCACGCCCGCCCATCCACAGGCGAGGTTTCGTAAGCCTTCGCGACGCATCGCTGACGGCTTCCAGTCCAGACCCTCTCAATTTAAAGTACATGTTCTCTAAACAGCCAAACGCAAAAAAGGCTTAAAGCGAAACGCTCTAAGCCTTTTTATTCTGCGTGGAATAACCGGAGATGACCGGGCTTGAACCGGCGGCCTCCGCCTTGACAGGGCGGCGCTCTAACCAACTGAGCTACACCTCCACAAGAAACCGCAAACACCGACGTATAAAAGAAACGTTGTCAAGCGTTTCAAAGGTGGGCGAAGAGGGACTTGAACCCCCGACCACTTATGTGTAAAACAAGCGCTCTACCACTGAGCTATTCGCCCCAGCGCGCCTGCGCATTGATACCACAAGCACGAAGGGAATAGTATCATGCGCCCTACCGCCTGTCAAGCGGCGGTAGCGACGAACCAACCGAATCAAGCCGGAACCAGACCACAAAAAAGGACGACACCCTTTGCAGGGGCCGCCGCTTCTTTGGAGACAAACGAGACAAATAATGGGCAGGACAAGATTCGAACTTGTGTAGCTTGCGCGACGATTTTACAGACCGCCCCCTTTAACCACTCGGGCACCTGCCCCGATTTTATGAACGCCGCCAAAAAAGCGGGGCGTTTTCTGTCAAGCCGACGACAGGACTTGAACCCGCGACCCGCAGTTTACAAAACTGCCGCTCTACCACTGAGCTACATCGGCGCGAACCTGTTTTGGCGCGTCCGCATGCGGAAGCGCAGTCGGACAACGAAAAGAAGTATACGGCGCGAGACTGCGACTGTCAAGGCGAAAAACGCCCGTTTCATCAATCCTATTTTTCCTGCATCTGTGCTATACGGTTGGCGAGCGCGAACATGCCGCCAAGACCAGCGAGCGTGAAGCCGAAAAAAAAGCCGAAGTACGCGGGCGCGCCGAACAGCGCGCCAACCCCTGCGCCCAACCCGCCCGCCGCGAGACTAACGACTACGGCGACGATGGCGAGAGTTTTGAGCGGCATGCGCGGTTTGGGTGAAGAAGGCTGTGTCATGGCGTTGCAGGGCTTTCCGTGGATGAGTGCGGCGCGGCGGCGTTAGCGGCGTTTCCAAGAAGCGCGCCCGCTTGTTCACACCACGGCGTTTGGCCCCGTGACGCGACGCGCGTTAGTAGATGAGTCGCATTATCGTCGCTTGAAACGCCGCGGCGGGCGAGGACAAGGTGAAACGCTCCTTCACCAGTTGCATCGAACAAGCGAGCGCGCAACGTGTCAAAAGGGGCAAGCGCGCTTGCGGCGTCGCTTGCGCGATTTTCGCGCAGGTACGCGCGGCCCAGCGCAATTCGCCACGCATAGAGTTTGCCCATCGCGGTGAAAAACGGCGCAACCACGAGAACCGCGCCGATGGCGTCGAGAACAGCCTGGTTTCGCGCGAGGAACGGCAGGCGGGCGGCGAGAATCGCCCACAAAACGCCCACGGCGACGGCTCGTATAAGAAGGGACATATAAACGGCCCCGGTCCGGCGTGCGAGCGACGCGCTCGCCTCGGAAAGCGGCGGGGCGGTTTCCAGTCGCGGCGTCGCGGCGGTGTCACGCTTCATCGCCGCTACCCTCGGTTTCGACACTGGCAGTGCCGTCCAACAATGCGTCACTGGATAAAAGGCGGGAAAGTAAGATGGGAAGGTGAAGCGATACCGACGAGTTCGCGGCCACCATATCGGCGCCCGCAACGCGCGCCGCGTCATGCTTGCCCTTTTCGACATGACCGGCGAACGCGAGCAGGGGAACAGCAAAGAAACGCGTATCGGACTTGATCGCGCGAATTAAAGGATTGGGGTCATAGCGGCGGGCCGTCAAATTGACAAGAACCGCGACCGGCGGCGTGGCTTCGCTTTCGGCAAGAAGGGCGAAAGCGGCGTCGCTTGTCGCGGCGACACGGACCTCGTAGCCGAGCGGGCGGCAACCTTCGCGGATGCGCGACGGCATCATCAGGTCGTCGGCGATTAAAACAAGATAAGGCGACGACGCGGCGGGGGCGTCGCCGCGAGTTTCGCCGTGTTGCGCTATCGCTACTGGTAGGTCCACAAACACAGTATACCGCCGAGGCCACGTATGGCCCCGGCGGTATATGAAACGAACATCGGCGCGCGCTTTTACGCGGCGTCGCGGTTCGCCCCGCCTCGCGCGAGCGTCAGGAACGACGGCGCGCGGCGTGCGGCGGTTGCGGGACGGGCAAACGAAGGGAACATTCGCGCGGCGGGCTTGGGGTCAGGCGGCGGGGCGGCTTCGACCACAGACCATTCCCGAACCAGCGCGCCCCGCTCGTAGACGGACAAGCGTCGAGCGTCGGCGGGAACACGGCAACGATGCGACGTGATCCATTCCTGCACCTCAAGACGCCCGTCCAGCGGATTTTCAAGATCGCTACCCACCAAAAACCGGCCTTCCCGGTTTGACAACGGTTGTACTCGTACCATGCGCGGCTTCCTCTACATTAAACACAAAAGCGACGCATCAAGTTTCGCCGCTACCTTGTTCTTCGGCGCCGACACGGACTGGTCTAACCCGTACGGATACGGTAATTTAGGGCTTTTGCAAGTGCGACTCGAAAAGACGGTAAATTCGCTTGTACTCATCGGTCCACGACGACGGCTCGGTAAAGCCGTGCTGTTCGACCGGGTACGGCGCAATTTCCCAGTCGTCCTTGCCAAGCTCGATCAATTTTTGCGTCAGGCGCACCGAGTCCTGGAAAAACACGTTGTCGTCGAGCATCCCGTGGCAGATAAGCAAACCGCCGCGCAAGCCGCTCGCGTAGTAGATCGGGGATGAGCGCTTGTACGCGGTCAAATCGTCCTGAGGCAAGCCCAAAATCGGCGCGGTGTAGCCGTGGTTGTACTTGGTCCAATCAGTGACGGGCCGAAGGGCGGCCCCGCACGCGAACGTGTTCGGCTCCTTAAACAGGGCCATCAGGGTCAGAAAGCCGCCGTACGAGCCGCCCCAGCACCCGATACGCGCCGGGTCCACATTCTGCGTTTTCGCCATCCAGCGAGCGGCGTCGGTGACATCGTCCAGATCTTTGCCGCCCATGTTTTTGTAGATTCCGGTGCGGAAGTCGCGCCCGTAGCCCGCCGAGCCGCGGTAATCTACATCCAAAACCGTGTAGCCGTGCGCGGCGAGAAGGTGCGAGAACATGTACTCGCGCGAGTAATAGGACCACCCCCGATTGGCGTTTTGCAGATAGCCCGCGCCGTGGATAAACAACACCCCGGCGCGCTTGCGCTTCGGGCCGGTCGGCGTAAACAAGCGCGCATGTATGCCAAACCCGTCACGGGCCGGAATAACGACAATCGGAACGTCGCGCCACGGATGCGACAGGAAAGCCGCCGACGGCGAAGCGGTAAGCCGTTCGGCTTTGCCCACGCCGTTATCGCCGCCGACGTTTTGAACGAACAGTTCGGGCGGGCGGTTCGTGTACGAGTTGACAAAGGCGACGCGAGTTTCATCGGGCGAAAGCGTCATGTCTTCGCTGATGCCCTGGAGAGCGACAACCGGCGTTCGCGCGCCGCCCGTTAGCGCCACTTTGTAGTAACGTCGCTCGCCCAGGTCGCTCTCGGATGACGTGAAATACAACGCGGTTTTGTCCTGGCTGAGATGCGGGGCGAATGCCTCGAACTTGCCGCTCGTCAGCGGGACCGGCGGCGCGTCCGGGCGGTTTGTATCAACCGTCGCGATGTGGCAGAACCCGCTTTGCTCGGTGCAAAGCCACAAATGCGCGTTGTCCGGCATCCATCCCCACTGATCCACGCCCGGCCCGTCCACCCAGGCCGCGTCACGTTCGTCGTGGACCGTGGTCGTTTGGCCGGTTTTGCGGTCCACAATAAACAGGTAATGATCGTGGAAATCCGCCGCCTCGGCAAGAACCACAAGGCGAGCCGATCCGCCTTCGCTATCCGGCTCGCTCCATTTCGCATCTTTGAAAAACAAGCCGCGCTTGGCGAGCGCGTCGGGCGGCGTCACCGGCGTTTGCGCACCGGTTTGCGTGTCCAGCAGAACGCACCGCGACCGCCCGGTCGCGCCGCCGACATTGGGCCGCCCCTGCGGGGCTTCTACATAGCCCGATTCCGTTACCCATTGCGGGACGACGCTTTGGGCGTTCCCTCCGGGCGCGTCCTTCGCCGGTTCGTATACGAAAACCAGAACCTGCGTTTCGTCCGGGGACAGGAGAACGCTCCCCGCATTGGTCCCGGTCGGCAGGTAAAAAGGCTTGCGGGTTTGCTTGCGCTCCCGGTCGGCTTTGCGCTCCGCCTCGCGAGTTTCGCGCGCCTCCGCACGATCTCGAACAACGCCGAAGAGTTCAAGCTCCCCGTCGCGGGCGATTTTTGCGACGCCGACCGGTTTGGGCGCGGCGTCCGGGGGCGGCGAGCCGGTGCGGATATCGGTGAGTTGCGTCAGCGGTTGGTTTCCGTCAACCGCCATCTTGAACAGATTTCCGCCGCTTGTGTACGTGACGTGTTTCTCATCGCGCGTCCAGCGGGGCGAAAACTCCGCGAGGGAGGCGGTATCGGTAAGGCGAACGCGCCCCGGCTTCTCGGCCTCCATCATCCAAAGATCGTTGTCGTCGCTGAAAACGATCCGCTTGCCATCCCGCGTTTTATCCGCTCCGTCCGGCGGAACCGTGACACTCGCCTCATCCTCGGTGATTTTTCGCGGCGTCTTTTTTGCCGTTGTTACGTCCACGGCGTACCACGACGCCGCTTTTGCGCGCGGCTCGCTCGCTTCTTTCCATCGGTAAAAGAGCGTCTTGCCGTCCAGCGACCACATCACCGAGGACGGCGCGTAGCCGGTGAGTTCCGCGCCGTGCATGATGTTCGGGATGGTGAGCGGAAATTGCGCGGCGGGTTTAGACGCGCGTTTCGCGGCTTGCCGCGCCTGCGCAACGGATGGCGAGGCGACAAGACAACAGAGCGCGGCGGCGCAAGCGACAAGGGACAGGCGAGGAAGCCTCATGCGGCGGTTACCTTTCCGAACAAGTGACGTGGACGGTATCTATCCGAGAAACAGCGACGCGATTGAGAGCGCGACCACAAGCCCGACGGTCGCCCACGCGATGACGTTGAAGACGGGGCCGTTAACGAAGCGGCCCATCAGACGGCGTTTGTTGATGATGCGAAGCATCAAGATCAGGATAATCGGCAGAAGAACGCCGTTCAATACCTGCGCGCCCGTAATGAGTTTGATCAGATTGACGCCGGGTATCAAAACGATCAGGGTGGACAGCGCGATAAGAAGCGTGAAAATGCCAATAAACAACGGAGCGTCGCGGACTTTACGGCCCAGTCCGCTTTCCGCCCCAATCGCCTCGGTCACGGCGTACGCGGTGGACAATGGTACGATAACCGCGCCCACGGCGGAGGCGTTGAACAAGCCGACCGCGAATAGAATGGTCGCCCATCTTCCTGCGAACGGCGTAAGCGCGCGGGCCGCCTCGTCCGCCGAATTGACGTCACGATGACCGGTCGCCCAAAGCGTTGCGGCGCACGCGACCACGATGAAAAACGAGATCACGTTGGATAGGGTCGAGCCTAAGAAAACATCGAAGCGCTCATACGCGTAGTGGTCGGCCTTGATTCCCTTGTCGCGCACGGACGATTGGACGTAAAACTGCATCCACGGCGCAATCGTGGTTCCGATCAGCGCGATGGCGTCCCGAACGTACGTCGGGTCGCGCCGAAGCGGCAATTGCACCGTAACGGTTTCACGGAGCGCCAATGCCCACGGCGGGTGCGCGAGAAACGCGGCGACGATGTAGGACAGGTAAACAGAGCAGGCGATTAAAAACACTTTTTCGACGCGCCCATAGGAGCCGCGCACCACGAGAAACCACAGCCCGATGGAGATCAGCGGAACCACGATGTAGCGCGACCACGCGGGCAAAAACAACTCCAGCGCGGACGTGATCCCGGCGAACTCGGAAACCGTGGTCGCCGTGTTGGCTAAGAACAAGATCACCATCGCGAACACCGCGACCCGTACGCCGAATTCCTCGCGAATCAGGTCGGCAAGGCCTTTTCCGGTGACGACCGCCATGCGCGTCCCCATTTCCTGCGCGACGATCAGCGAGAACGTGGACAGGAGAAGAAGCCACAGCATCGAATAACCGTGCGTGGCCCCGATACGGCTGTACGTGAGAATGCCGCCCGCCTCGTTTCCCGCGGCGGCGGCGATTAAACCCGGCCCCAGCACCGAGAGAAGGATCAGCCAGGACGGACGCGGGCGCGGCGCAGTTTTTTCGCTTGGGGCGGGGGCGTCAGCAGGCACGACGGCGGGCTTTCTTTACAGGGAACTTTCGAGGGGGCGCGAACCAAAACGCAAACAAGAATTCCGCCGCGCTGTAGCCCTGCATTGTAGCCTGCGCGTTCTTGTTTAACAAGCCGGTTGGCGAGGTTGCCGCCGCGTTCGGGCTATGGGAATGTCGGATGATAAACGGGTAAAGGTTGACACTCGCAAACGCGCGACGTAGAATTGAGAACAGTAGCAGGCGGGTGGCGCGGCGCAGTCATTTGGAACAAATGACCGGGCGGGGAGGCTTTGGCTTGGAAACCGAAATCGGCGGACGGAAGCGGGCGCGGCGGGCGTACGGGTTCGATGAAGTCGCGCTCGCGCCCGGCCCGCTCGTGATTGACGCCCGCGATGTGGATGTTTCGTGGACGCTTGGCGGACGAACGTTCGCGATTCCGATTATCGCCGCCGCGCTCGATGGCGCGGTCAATCCCGCTATGGCCGCTTTGATGAGCGAGTACGGCGGGCTGGGCGTTCTCAACCTCGACGGTATTCAAACCCGTTACGACGCCGCCGAGGCGGTTTTGCAGTCGGTCGCCGACGCTCCGCTTGATGGCGTCGTTGGCTTTATCCAAAAGTTGTACAACGAGGCGCCGGTGCGCGCGGACTTGATCGCGCGGCGCGTGCGAGAGATCAAGGATCGTGGCGGCGTGGCGGCGGTTTCCGCAACGCCGATTACCGCCGAGCGCGCGGCGGCGGCGGCGGTCGAAGCCGGGGCGGATGTTTTTTTTATTCAATCCACGGTCGGCACGGTTCGCTTCCATTCGTCCGTCGCGCCGGAATTTCCGGTCGCCGATTTCTGCCGCGACGCCCCGGTTCCCGTTGTGGTCGGAAACACGGTCGGCTACGCGGCCACGATGGAACTGATGGAGGCGGGCGCGTCCGGCGTTCTTGTCGGGGTGGGCCCGGGACAGATTTGCACCTCGCGCAAGGTTCTGGGAATTGGCGTTCCGCAGGTGACCGCAACCGCCGACTGCGCCCACGCTCGCGACGATTATTTTGACCGAACGGGTCGCTATGTTCCCATTATCACCGACGGCGGCATCAAAAACGGCGGGGATTTGGCGAAGGCGATCGCGTCCGGCGCGGACGCCGTGATGCTCGGGTCCGCAATCGCCGCCGCCGAAGAAGCCCCGGCGCGCGGCTTCTCGTGGGGCATGGCGACGTCCTCCGCGGATTTGCCGCGCGGCACCCGTATCAAAGTCGGCGTGTCCGGGACGCTCCGTGAAATTCTATTTGGCCCGGCGCACCGCGATGATGGCGCGATGAACCTCGTCGGGGCGTTGCGCCTTTCGATGGGGTCGCTTGGCGCGCGGAACTTAAAAGAAATGCAAAATGTGGAAATGCTAATCGCCCCATCGCTTCCGTCCGAGGGTAAATCCCTGCAACGCGCGCAGGGGGTCGGATAAATTGGCCCTTGCTACGTCGCTTCCCCGCCCCGATGAAAACGTCGTCATCCTTGATTTTGGCGCCCAGTACACGCAGTTAATCGCGCGCCGCGTTCGCGAATGCCGGGTGTATTGCGAGATTGTTCCATCCGACACGCCGCTCGAAAAAATCCTCGCTCGCAAGCCCATCGGTATAATCTTTTCGGGCGGGCCGTCCTCCTGCTACGCCCCTGGCGCCCCGACCATTGACCCCGCGATCTACGATTCCGGCCTGCCCGTTCTCGGCATTTGCTACGGGATGCAGCTCATGTCCAAGCAATTGGGCGGCGTGGTCAAGCCCGGCGACCGGCGCGAATACGGCAAGACGCAGTTGGATGTCAGCGACGACACCGATCTGTTCGCCGGGCTGAACCGTGAACTCGTTTGCTGGATGAGCCACGGCGACAGCGTCGAGGCCCCGCCGCCCGGTTTCGTCATTACCGCGACTACGCCATCCACGCCGGTTGCGGCGATTGCAGATAAGAAACGGCGCTTGTTTGGCGTTCAGTTTCACCCCGAGGTCGTGCATACGCCGTGGGGAACCGAGATTATCCGCAACTTCCTGTACGGCTTTTGCGGCGCCAAAGGTTTGTGGACGATGGATTCGTTTATCCGCGAGGCCGTGGACGCCGTGCGCGCGCAGGTCGGCGACAAGCGTGTGGTGTGCGGGCTTTCCGGCGGCATTGACAGTTGCACGGTCGCCGCGTTGGTTCACCGCGCCATCGGCGATCAACTGACGTGTATCTTCGTCAATACGGGCATGCTTCGCAAGGACGAGGGGACGCAGGTTCGGCGCACGTTCGAGGAAACGTTTAAAATTCCGCTCATCTACGCCGACGAGAAAGAGCGATTTTTAAGCCTGCTCAAAGGCGTCACCGACCCCGAGCAAAAACGCAAAATTATCGGGCGAGAGTTTGTGGCCGTTTTCGATGAACACTCGCAGGGCATCGGGAATGTGGACTTTCTGGCGCAGGGAACGCTGTACCCGGACGTGATCGAATCGGGAACCGGCACGGCGGCGAAGATCAAAACGCACCATAACGTCGGCGGCCTGCCCGAAAACATGAAACTGAAATTGGTCGAGCCGCTTCGTTACTTGTTCAAGGACGAAGTCCGGCGTGTCGCCGAGGAGTTGGGTTTGCCGTCCGATATGGTGTGGCGACAACCATTCCCCGGTCCGGGCCTCGCCATTCGGGTGACCGGCGAGGTCACGCTGGAGCGTTTGGAAATGTTGCGCTCCGCCGACGCCATCGTGGTCGAGGAAATCAAGCGCGCCGGGCTGTACCGCCGTGTATGGCAATCGTTCGCCGTGTTACCGGATACCAAATCGGTCGGGGTGATGGGCGATCAGCGCACGTATGCTTATCCCATCGTGCTTCGCATCGTGACCAGCGAGGATGCGATGACGGCGGACTGGGCGCGCCTGCCGTACGAGGTGTTGGAGCGCATCAGCAACCGCATCGTCGGCGAGGTCCACGGCGTCAACCGCGTGGTCTACGACATCACCAGCAAGCCGCCCGGCACGATTGAGTGGGAGTAGGCCCTTTGGAAACAAGGGCGGCGCGGCGGGCGCGGGAACAAAAGGCGGCGAAAATCGCCAATGCGCGCACGCTGGCCGAGTATGATACTTGGGATGCACGAAAAAACGCGCTGGGACTTCGCGCGCTTATCGCCTGCTTTCTACTCCCGCTGTTTATGTGGTCCTGCGGCGGACACGGGGGTTTGCGATTTGAAAGTGCATTCATAAACGATACTATTGTCGCCGCTACCCTGTTACTACCGACGATTGGTATGTTCTTTCAAGGTTTCTTGCCGCCAACGCCGCTTCGCTTTGGCTTCACAGTCGTCGCCGCGCCTGTCGCCGCAATAACGTTTTTCGTTAGTCTATTTCTAGTATCGCCACTCAGCGGCGGCTTGGGCGGGTCAGAAACGCTGGTTCGCTCTGTTCGAGTTGGCGATGCACAGGTCAAGGCATACCGCGTTGACGTTTTTCTAGACCCTTCTAATGTGTATGTCCAAAGGGAGCGCACCGTTTTGCCGGGTCTTGTTTGGGTAACGCCGCTTGACAAACAACAACCTGCGAACGCGGTTGCACTGGAACCCGTGGACGCGATCCATGTGCGCTGTTCCTACCCGCCGTACTTGAACAATGCAAAAACGCGCGCAACCCGCATTGTGCGTTGTGAGGGTTGGTTTTAAAGCGTGGACTCCGCCGCGTCGCCGCTGGTTGCGGTAGTAATTGTCAACTACAAGGGGCGCGACGACACGCTGGAGTGTCTGGCGAGCCTTGCCGCTTTTACGTACCTGCGCGTCGCCGTGTATGTCGTGGATCAGGCGAGCGGGGACGGGACGCCGGACGCAGTGCGCGCCGCGTTCCCCGACGTGCGGGTTATCGAGAACCGCGAGAACAACGGGTTCGCGGGCGGGAACAATGTCGGCATCCGGCAAGCCCTCGCGGACGGCGTGGACTACGTTTTCCTGCTGAACAACGACACCACGGTCGCCCCCAACCTTTTGGAGCCGCTTGTCAAATTAATGGCGGGCGATGAAACGATTGGGGCGTGCGGTCCGCAGATGCGGTATTTTGATGCGCCCGAAACCGTTTGGTCGGACGGCGGAAGCGTGGACTGGCGGGGGCGCTCGACGCTTCTGGGCGACGGCGAGACCGCGAACGATCCGCCGGACGAGCCGCGCGACGTTCCGTTTGTGGTCGGCGCGGGCCTGATAGCCCCCCGGCGCGTCTGGGAAACAGTCGGGCTACTCGACGAACGGTACTTTTTGTACTACGAGGAAACCGATTGGTGCGCCCGCGTCCGCAAAGCGGGCTACCGCATCGTGAGTTGCCCGAGCGCGGTTTTATGGCATAAAATCTCGCGTTCCACGGGAGCGAGTTCGCCTTTGACGCTGTACTACATGCGTCGCAACATTCTTTTGTACCTGTCACAGCACGGCGCGCGCAGGCGGATGGGCTATCCGGTCGCGCTTGCGGATTCCCTACGTCTCGCCGCCGCTCTGACCCGGCGCGGCGAACACGATACACGCCGCGTCCTGTTGCGCGCGGTCGGCGACGCCCTGCGCGGCAGGTGGGGCAGAGCCACTGACCTTTCCTGATGGAAACAAACGGTTCAATTTTCGCGGTTTTCAACCGATACTTTAAAATAACTCGGCGGACCTAACCTTTTATGACCATTACTCCCGTTCCGGCGCGCGGACGAGCCGCGCGCGGACTGCATCCTGATATTGAGGAAGTGCGGATTACCGAGGCCGACATCGCCGCGCGCGTGCAGGAGTTGGGCGCGCAGATAAGCCGCGATTACGAGGGGAAGGACCTCGTTCTGGTTGGCATTTTAACCGGCGCGACGCTGTTCATGGCGGATTTGGTGCGACGTATTTCTATTCCGCTCGCGTTTGATTTCGTCGCGGTCGCCTCGTATGGCGAGGTCGCACGCTCGTCGGGCGTGGTTCGTATTCTCAAAGACCTGGACGAGGCGGTGGAAAGCCGCCATGTTTTGATTATTGAGGATGTCACCGATGTGCAGATGTCGCTTCGGCTTTCGTACCTGCGTGAGAACATTAAGTCGCGTCGCGCCGCATCGGTTCGGGTCTGCGCGCTCTTGGACAAGGCCAAGCGGCGCGAGGCCACCGGCGGGGCCGGGCCGGACTATTGCGGCTTTACGGTTGAAGAAGATTATGTCGTGGGGTACGGGCTTGACTATGCAGGTAAATACCGCTCGTTGCCGTACATCGGAATACTCAAACCCGTAATTTACGGCGGGGGTTGAAAACCGGGAAGCAGGCGTCGCTAGCGACGTTTGAAAATCGTCAACTGTGGTATACTGACTGCGAAGCAAGTGTGATAAATTTCTCGCAACGCGAAAAGTTAACGCTTGTGCGCCGCCCGTCCCGCCTTTTCTCCCTTTTTCGTACGTTTTTTCGCACTTGAAATGCGGGCGTCGCATTCGCGCCGTGCGCGGCGCTCCCGCTTTTCAAAGACGACTCTGTTTACTCGGGTCCGTCCCCAACCTTTGATCGCATCGCTTGTTCCTGCGCCTTTGCCGCTGTTTTACCGACGATACAGCACAGGCGTCGCGGGGTTTTGCCCGGCAGGAGCGGCGGCGGATATGTCCTCGCTTATCGCAACATCATCCTTTAAGCGTTTTCATCAACTGTTTATCGGTCACGCGCGTATTGGCGCAAGCGCCGAACCAACGAAACGTCATTATTTATTAACCCCCTGACGGCATTTGTCCGCTTTGAGAAGGAATTGTATGGAACCCTCTGACAGCCCGGAACCGGAAAAAACCGACGTCGCCGCCCCAGCGACGCCGCGCCGACGCACCGCGCGCACTACCACCGCTACCACCGCTACCAGCGGCGCTTCTCCGCGCGCCGCGTCCGCCGCCAAAAAAGCGGTCGCCGCCGCCGCCACCGCTACAGATGCGCCCGCAGAAGTCGCCGCCGCTCCGGAAACAGCAAACGCCCCGGCGACGGCGGTTGTTGCGGAAAGCGCGCCCGCCGCGCCCACCGCGCCGGTCGCTCCGCTCGTGGCGACGACCGCGCCGGTGGCGACGCCCGCGCCGTCGCCTACGGCGGCGGTTGCGGAGCCGGTGGAACCGCGCCCTGGATACGAGATGCGGTCTCCGCGCGACAACGGCCTTAATGGCAATGGTAACGGCTCCGCTTCCGTGACGACGATCGCGCCTGCAACCGTAGCCGCCGCCCCAAACCCGTCGGCGAGCGCGCCGCTTGGACTTGACGATTCTTTGATGAGTGCGCCTATGACGGACGATGATATGATCGGCGTCAATCCGTACACGCGAAATCGTCGGACCAAAGAATCCAAAGACGCCCGTCGTCCCGTTCCGCCGGTTCGTGATGGTCGGGATCGTCCCGAGCGCGGTGATCAGCGTAACGACCGCCCCGACCGCAACGAGCGCAGTGATCGCGACAGCCGTGACGGACGAGACATACCGCCGCTTCGCGGCGGAGGCGAGCGGCCTGAGCGAAACGCCCGCCCGGATCGGGACGGGCGTGACCGCGACCGGGATCGTGAGCGCGTTTCGGCTCAAAGCGCAGACACGGACGAAGACGATTCGATTGTCGGGCAGGGCGTTCTGGAGATCTCCGGCGAAGGCTTCGGCTTTTTGCGCCACAATAATTTCTCCGCGAACGGCGAGGACATCTACGTTTCGCAAACGCAAATCAAGCGCTTCGGGTTGAAAACCGGCGATACCGTAGTGGGGCGTATCCGCCCGCCTAAAGAGTCGGAAAAATATTTCGGCCTTTTGCGTGTCGAGCAGGTCAACAATGTGGATCCGGAGACCGCTCGAAACCGTCCGCAGTTCGACGAGCTAACCCCGATTTACCCGAACGAGCGGTTAATTCTGGAAACCGATCCGAAAAATATCCCGGCCCGATTTATGGACTTGATCTCGCCGATCGGTAAGGGACAGCGCGGCTTACTTGTCGCGCCGCCGAAAGCGGGTAAAACGGTTCTGCTCAAGATGGTGGCGAACTCGATCACGGTCAATCACCCGGACATCAAGCTCATCGTTTTGCTGATCGACGAGCGGCCCGAAGAGGTGACGGATATTCGCCGGTCGGTCAAAGGCGACGTTGTCGCGTCTACCTTTGATGAACAGCCGGAAAACCATATGCGAGTGGCGGATATGGTGCTGGAAAAGGCCAAGCGCCTTGTCGAGATGGGGCAGGATGTGGTAGTTCTTTTGGACTCCATTACGCGTCTTTCGCGCGCGTCCAACCTGACCGTAAACCCATCGGGGCGCACGCTTCAAGGCGGTTTGGATCCCGCCGCGATTTATCGTCCGAAACGTTTCTTCGGGGCGGCCCGTAATATTGAAAATGGCGGGTCGCTTACCATCATCGCAACCGCGCTGGTGGAGACCGGCTCGCGTATGGACGATATTATCTTTGAAGAGTTCAAGGGAACCGGCAACATGGAGTTAAAGCTCGACCGGTCGCTCGCCGAGCAACGGACGTATCCCGCGATTGACATCAAAGCGTCCGGTACGCGCCACGACGAACTCCTTTACCCGGATGAAGAACTCAAAAAGATTTGGCAACTGCACCGCGTTCTCGCGGGGCTGGGTACCAAAGAGTCTACCGAGCTTCTCATCGATCGTTTGGAAAAAACCAAGAGCAACAGCGATTTTCTCCAAATGATCAACAAGAGCGGCAAAGACGCCGGTTAGCACGATCAACGAATAACCCGCTCGCGCCGCCGCCTACCGCGGCGGCGCGGCGAATAACCACGCGCGATATTCGGAAAGCGATACAGCAAACATGGCTGATGATTTCCGCGACCTGTTCAAGTGGCAACCGGGCGGCGAAGACGGGCCGCCGGAACGGGGAAGCGGCGGCGAAAACGAAGATGCCAAACCGGAAGCGGGCGGTGACACGCCGCCGGACCGGGAATCAAACCCGTACGAAACGACCGGCGAAACGGAAAACCGCGCCCCTCGGTCGCTCAACGAAAAAGAAGTGAAAGTCATGGGCATTTGGGGCGCGCAGGACCCGTCGAACCCGGACGGTCCGCCCAAGCAAACCTTTGTCCTGCTCCGCGACAACCGGGGACGTAAAGCGCCGATCTTCATCGGGCCGTTTGAAACAATGGCGATACAAATGGCGCTGGAAGGCGTGTCACCGGAGCGTCCGCTCACCCACGACCTGCTGAAACTCGCCATTGATAAACTTGGCGGTACCGTCGAGCGCATCACGATAGATGACCTATGGCAACAAACGTTTTACGCCAAAGTCACGATTGCGAGCAAAGACGGCGTCACCCAGGATATTGATGCGCGTCCGTCCGATGCGATTGCGCTTGCCCTGCGAACACGCTCTCCCATCTATATGGCGGAGGATGTAATCGAAACGGCGGGCCGCGAGGACGAAGATTAGGGCGGCGGCGGTTTGTAAAGACAAAAAGGGATGCGCGCTCTTCGCGCATCCCTTTTTGCCATCTCTTATAGCGACAAGCAATCAATGGTAACGGAAAAACGCCAACCGCCGAAACGAGGGAGCCAAACGCGCGGCTTGCTCATCCTCACCGCGATATGGACAATCTTATCTGTCCTGCTCATCTTTGTCGTCATCCCGTTCGGCTTTAACAAGGCGTTTCTTACCGCCAAACCCGGTTGGAACGTGCGCCGGTATCAGCGCGATGCCGTACCGCGCGCGGGCGCAGGCGTTGTTTTGCTCGGTGTTTTGACGGCGTTCTCCGCAGTGCGTGAACGCCGCGCCGCTCGGTCAAGCGAATTTGCGGTTCAGCGCAGACCAAACGCGTGACACAAAACGTGTTTGCTCGTCAAGGGCCGTGGGAAAGTATCACACCGCGCTTTCCGGTCCGGCGCTTGCCTGATGAGTAAGACGCTATGAGCGATCTGCCTTCCCCGGTTGTTTTTAACGGAGTTTACCCCATCGGCGACACCGATCCGCTTGCGCTCCCGGTTCGCGAAATCGGGCCTGCGGTCGCGTTTTATCATCACGTACTCGGCTTCACGTCGGTGGAACGCGGGGAAAGTATCGCCTTTCTGGAGCGGGATGGCATCCGCATTGGTCTGGCGGAAAATGGCGCAAATCCCGAGCAGGCAAGCGTGTACTTTGATGTATCCGACGCCGACGCCCTAAGAGCCGAGTATGACGCAAAGGGTCTGGAACCGAGCGAGATCCGTCCAAACGAACACGACGGCAAGAGCCAGCGCATCTTTTTCGCCAAAGAGCCATACGGCGTTTGCTTTTGTTTCGGCTCGATATCATAGCGGTGAAAAACAATGAGCAAATCCTGAGGTTCCAATGGGACGATTGTGACCTCGGTGGATTTCTGCTTCGTCGCTTTATCTCCATACCATAAAGAAGGATAAAAACGGGCGGGGACGGAACTCGGGCGTGATGCCAAACACGGAGGCGCGAATGCTTCGGAAGTCTCAACCCTTTTTCTTTCTTTTTATCGTTTGTCTACCGCTGATCGCGTGGGCGACACCCTGTTCGGCGAAGGCGATACCGGTTCCGCCCACGCTAACGGCAAGGGACGCGGCAAGCGTCGTTTTTGCTGACCGGTCCGTGACCACCGCCTCCGGCGAATACCGCTTTCAGGTTTTCGTTCCGGCGCATTGGAACGGGCGGCGGCCCGTACCGGTTGTGTTATTCCTACACGGCTCCGGCGAGCGCGGTGATGACAATCGGGCGCAGACCAAAAATGGCATCCGGCTTTTGATCGGGCAAAACGCCGAGACGTTTCCCTGTATCGTGGTCGCCCCGCAGTGCCGGGCGGGCGCATCGTGGAACGATGGGGCGATGCAGGAGCAGGCGCTCGCCGCTTTGGACCAGTCCATCAAAGAGTTCAACGGAGACATATCGCGCGTGTACCTGAGCGGACTTTCGATGGGCGGTTATGGAACATGGGATCTGGCGCAAAAGTATCCGGAGCGCTGGGCGGCAATCGCCCCGTGTTGCGGCGGCGTTCGCTTGCCCCGCCCGGCGGGAACAACCGGCGCAAGCCCGGTAGCGGGGGGCGCGCCCGTTTCCGATCCGTACCGGACGGTGGCGCAAAAGGCCGCATCGTTACACGCATGGATTTTCCACGGCGACGCCGACCCCGTGGTGCCGGTCGCCGATACGCGCAGCATGGCAGCGGCGCTGACTGCCGCGGGGAGCGATGTGCGCCTGCACGTGCTTGCCGGCATCGGCCATGTCTCCTGGGAGGCGGGTTTCGCCGATCCCAAGCTGCCGGCCTGGCTGTTCAGCCAGCGGCGGCGCTGAGCCGCGCCATC
>CAXUMS010000026.1:3348-14507 GCA_964252165.1 uncultured Armatimonadaceae bacterium | reverse complement strand
ACGACGGCGACGCCGACCCCGCCGTTCCTGTTTCCGAATCTCGGCAAATGACCGCGTTGCTGTTTTCGCTGAAAGCCGATGTGAAATATTCAGAATATCCCGGCGTCGGTCATAATAGCTGGGATTACGCCTACAAGGAACCCGGTCTGCTGGCCTGGTTTCTTTCGCACCGGCGCAAAAAATAAGCGGTCACCGTATACGGATTGTTTGACCGCATTCCTTCTTCTTACCAGCGCAAAGAGGGACAGGTTAAAGGCGTTTCGTATCGGCCCCTGATACACTGAGGGAGTTCACAATTAACAATAACGCCATTGGAACGCCTGCGGGCGGTTCCGTTCAAGGAAGGCGGCTCCCGTGCCGAAACCTATCGTCGCCGTCGTTGGTCGTCCCAACGTTGGCAAATCCACCCTTTTTAACCGTTTGACCGGGCATCGCATCGCCATCGTCGAGGATATTCCCGGAATCACCCGCGACCGTTTATACGCAGATGGCGACTGGAACGGACGCTCCTACACGCTCATTGATACCGGCGGCATTTCAATGGACGCCGAGGACCCGTTGCAGTTGCAAATCAGGGTGCAGGCCGAGGTCGCGATGGAGGAGGCGGATGTCATCCTCCTCCTTGTGGACGCCGAACACGGTATCACAACCGGCGACCGCGATCTTGCCGAACTTCTGCGTCCCACGGATACCCCGCTGTTTCTGGTCGTCAACAAGGCCGACAATGCCAAACGCGAGCAAAACGCCACCGAGTTTTATGAATTAGGGCTGGGCGAGGTATACGGCGTATCCGCCTTGTCCGGGCGCGGCGTCGCCGACCTTTTGGATGAGGTGGTCAAAGCGTTCCCGCCCGATGACAACGAGGCCGAAGACGACGATGAGACCGTCAAGATCGCGCTGGTCGGGCGTCCCAATGTCGGTAAATCGTCCATGCTGAACGCGATTATGGGCGAGGACCGGGCGATTGTTTCCCCGGTCGCGGGAACCACGCGCGACGCGATTGATACGCCGTTCATGTGGGAAGGCCATAAACTCCTTCTGATTGACACCGCAGGTATTCGACGGTCGGGCAAAATTCAAGGGACGGTCGAATATTATTCCGTTTTGCGCGCCCAGCGCGCCATTGAGCGTTGCGATGTCGCCATCACCGTTATTGATGTCGAGGAAGGTCTGCGCGATGGCGACAAGCGGGTTGCGGGAATGGCGCATGATGCGGGCAAGTCCGCCGTTCTTATCGCGAATAAATGGGATGTGGGTAAACAAAGCGTGATGGACGCGCAGCCCGGCAAAAACCCGCTTCACACGTTCACGCAGGAGTTGCGCGACGAAATGCCGTTTGTTAGTTACGCCCCGGTCGCATTTTGCTCTGCCTTAAAACGCACGGGAATTGGCGCGGCGGTGGAAACTATTTTGTCGGCGGCGGAAATGCACGCGATGCGTATTCCCACCGGCGAACTAAACCGTATTATTCGCGATGCGACCGAAGCGCGCCCGCTCAACGACAAGGGGCGCACGTTCAAGGTTCGTTATGCGACAATGGCGACGGTCAAGCCGCCGACGATTGTCTTATTTGTGAACGACCCGGAGATGTTGCACTTCTCGTACAAGCGGTACCTGGAAAACCAGATCCGCAAAGCGTACGCTTTCGAGGGAACGCCGATCCGCTTGTTCGCGCGCAAGGCCGACGAAAAAGATAAAAAGGATGGTCGGTAGCCTTATGTCCCTGCCCGCGCTTCCGTTTCCCGCGCCCACCGATATCGGCGATATTCTGCGCCTTCTGAACGTGCAAATGAAGTACCGCTTGTCGCTTTTGGATAGCGACGGCGATGTGTACGGTTACTACCGCGAGCAGTATGGCGAAGAGCATATCAGCGTTAGCGGCAAAATCGAGATCGTCAACGGCTCCGTCGAGGACGGGCGCGTTATTTTCGTGACCGAATCGGCGGAAGTCGCGCTTGGCTTCTTGTACGGCTTATTTTACGGCGCGTTCGGCGGCAAAGACCTGGAAACGATCCAGAACGCGATCGTAAAAGAAGGGGCGCACTATTTATGAGAATTGAAGATATTACGGTGAATGAGCGGGCGCGGCTCGCGTTCCGCGACGGCATGGATGCAGGCGATGGCGAGAACCTGCTGGTCTTGCGCGACGATTCCACGGTGACGCTGATACCGTCGCCGACGCTTCGCGTCAGTCTGAACCGCCGGGCGGGCAAGGTCGGGCGTCGGGCGTCGCTGTGGGGGCCGTCGCTCGTGGTCGGGCTGGGCGCGCTTGGCGCGCTCCTGTGGATCCGGGAGCGGCGCGGAATCGCTTACGGAGCGTTCGCCGCCGCAGGTTTAAGCGGGGTAGGGGCGGCATCACTGAAAGCGTATCGCGGACGGCTTGCCGGAAACCCTGACTGCCCCGGTTCCGCTTGCGCTGATCACGCTGGAGCAAAACGAGGCGGGCGCGTTCGCCATTGGCATGGGCAAAAAGCCGACGCGCCTCGCCCTGACGCTGGAATCCGGTCAGTTTGATACGGAAGCCGCCAACGCGTTTGTCGCCGCCGTGGAAAAAGCGCGAACCCTTCACGCGGCGTAAGGCTCATATTCTTACGCGTCACTGGAAGGCGCGCTATTCATCCGCCGAAGTCCGCCAAGCGTCAGAAGCCAAACCGCGACGCAAACCCAATGGATCACCACGGGCGGCCAAACGGAGCCTGAGCGAATATAGGAAACGGCGCAGGCCAAGCCTATTATTGCCGTCATTCGCAGGAAAACGGGCGACGTGTAAACAGCGTCGCCTCGATGTTGCGTTTGTCGCGCCTTCGACAGCCATGCCTTCAAGGGATGGTAAACCGCAAAAGCGCCAACGCTGACAACGACCCAAAATGCCTGCGCCATAGGTGGCGTCTCGGTAGCGAAGCGCGGCAGTAACAAAACACGAAAAAGAACTTCCTCGCCTAATGCCGGTGCAAAAAAGGTAAGCAAGGCGACGCCAACCGCCTCGCGCCGGGAGATAGCGGCTTGTTCAATGCACAGGAAGCCGCCGCGAAATCCAATGGGTAGTGCGAAAGCCGCGACAAGGAAAAGCGAAAATCCCGCTACGCACCAATCTGCTCCCGTCGGCGCGTGGGCAAAAGCGGCAAAGAAACGATTCAGAAGAACGGGAAGCATAGGATCAATGATGCCCAAGAAGAAAAAAGGGAACCTGCAAAATGGCTATAAAGCCGCAGGCTCCCTTCTTTCTATAAGCCGGATCGGTTCAGGGAGAATGACGGGGATCGAACCCGCGACCTTCGGCGCCACAAGCCGACGCTCTAACCGACTGAGCTACACTCTCCAAGCGAACGCCGTTACTATATCACCACAAAAATGAGTTGGCAACTCTATGCGTACAGGTACACGCATAATCATTATCGTTTTTTCGCCGGTCGCGCGCTTTGCAATTTTGCAAGTCGAATGATACACTTTTCTCGTCCCGTTCCCGTGGGACGCGCCTCGTTTTGGGTTGGTAGCTCAGTGGTAGAGCAGTGCCCTTTTAAGGCATTGGTCGTGGGTTCGAATCCCACCCGGCCCAGATTCCTCTTCTCCTTGTTTTCGCCTTTGTGCGGGAAAATGTAACACTCCCCTTTTGTCCCCTCCTCTTTTCTTTGCGTTGACTTAGGCGCGCGGCGCGTGCTACACTGAAGGCGTCGGTTCAACGAAGAGATGGGGGCGAAATGCCAAACGCGGAAGTTGCGGAGAAAATCCGTGAAGTTATTCAGCAAGTCGAAACGGTAATCGTTGGTAAGCGCGACACGGTTGAAATGGCGGTTGTCGCTTTGCTTTGCAACGGACATTTGCTGATCGAGGATATTCCCGGCGTCGGTAAAACAACGCTCGCTAAAACCCTTGCGATGTCGCTGGGTTGCGCGTTTAAGCGAATCCAGTTTACGCCCGATCTTCTCCCCGCCGATATTACCGGCACCTCCATTTTCAACCAGAAGAACCAAGATTTCGAGTTTCGGCAAGGACCGGTCTTCGCAAACGTCGTTCTCGCGGACGAGATTAACCGCGCCACGCCGAAAACGCAGGCTGCGCTTTTAGAGTGCATGGAGGAGGTGCAGGTGACCAGCGACGGCGTCACGCACCCGCTTCCGCGCCCGTTTTTTGTTATCGCAACGCAAAACAATATCGAACACTCCGGGACGTACGCCCTGCCCGAAGCGCAATTGGACCGGTTCCTGATGCGCGTCGGTATCGGCTACCCCACCATCGCCGACGAGGTGCGAATTTTGGACGCGCAGGTGCGCTCGCACCCGCTCGCTGCGGTGCGGGCCGTGGTTTCCACGGAAGAGTTATTGTCGCTCCAGGCCGCCGTGCGCTCTATTTTTGTCCATTCCTCGGTCCAAAACTACATCGTGGAAATTGTCTCGGCGACCCGCGACCACAGCCAGATTGAGGTCGGCGCAAGCCCGCGCGGCTCGCTCGCCCTGCTCCATGCCTCGCAGGCGTTCGCCGCGACGTTTGGGCGCGCCTTTGTGTTGCCCGATGATGTGAAGACGCTGGCCCCGTCTATCCTCGCCCATCGCATTGTGCTGTCGCCGGAAGCGCGCGCGCGCGGCGTCGAGGACGTTTCCGTGATAGAGGACCTACTGAACCGTGTTCCGGTTCCGGTCGGCGTCCCAAAGGAGTAGGGGCATTTGGACGTCAACGCTTCCGCCTCGCCTTCCTCGCCGTTTCTTACGGATACCCACGTTCATTTGAACCATGATGCGCTGGGCGGCCCCGACGCTCTAAGCGGTGTACTGGAGCGCGCGGACGCAGTCGGCGTGGGGCGGTTTGTGGTTGTCGGGTTTGACCTCCCATCGTCGGCCCGCGCGGCGGAACTTAGCCAGTCGGATAATCGCATCTTCGCAACCGTAGGGGTTCACCCGCACGAGGCGCAATCGTTTGATGCGGACGCGCGGGCGCGGCTTCTTGCTTGGGCGACCAACCCGCGCGTGGTCGCTATCGGCGAGATCGGACTGGATTTCTACCGCGATTTGTCGCCGCGCCCCGCCCAATACGCGGCGTTTCGTGACCAGTTAACGCTTGCGCGCGAGGCGGGCCTGCCGGTCGTAATTCACTGCCGCGACGCCTACGACGAAACGATCACGCTGTTGGAGAAGGAGGCGGAGAACATCACGATTATCCTGCACTGCTTCGCCGGATCGCTGGACGAGGCCCGCCGGGCGTGGGCGCGCGGCTGGTATTTGGGCGTTGGGGGAACCGTGACGTTCAAGAACAACGAGGAACTGCGCGCCATTGTCCGGGACGCGCCGCCGGAAAGCCTTTTGCTGGAAACCGATGCGCCCTACTTATCGCCGGTTCCGCTTCGGGGAAAATTTCCCAACGAACCGGCTCGTGTCGCTTATGTCGCCGCCGCGATCGCCGAAACGCGCGGCGTATCGGTGGCGGAAATCGCCGCTTTGACCGATGCCAACGCGCGGCGCGCATTTACGCGTTTGCCCGATCCTATCCCTTAGGAATTATGGTTTTTATGCCTGCTCCCGTTTTCACCCCGCTTGATCCGTCCTTGACGCCGCTTGAAGAATCCGCCCCGCCAACTCCGAGCGGCGACGTTTCCGCACTTGGCTTTGCGGCTCTTGCAGGCGCCTCGGTTCTTGCCGCCCTTGTAGTCGGAGTGGCATGGCATTTCTTCGGTACGATTATAGACTTGGTCGTTGTCACATCCCTGCTTGCAGGCCTTGCACTGGGCGCGGCGTTGTTGTTCGCCGTACGTGTGACCAAATGCCGCAATCGAACCGCTGCGCTTGTTTGCGCGCTGGTCGCCGCTCCGCTCGCCTTTGGGGTACGCACGGTTGCGGATGCGTTCGCGCTTCGCCCCGCGATGGTGCGCGGGGCGACACGCCAAATGGCGCTTCGTAGCAAAGTTACGCCGGAGCAGGCGCGGCGCGGCGCGGAAGCGTACCTGACGCCCGCGCAAACGATGCGCGTTTATACGCGCTATCTTTCGGAGAACGGCGTTCGGTTGGGCGGAAAATCCGCCGAGCGCTACGATTATGGGAGCGATAGCGATCTCGCCGCAACCGAAGTCACCGGCGGCGTGTTCTGGCTTCTAACCGTGTTTGAACTGGTAGCGGCAATAACGATTGCCGGGTTTATAGCGGTGCGGGCCGCCTCGCAGCCGTTCTTCGAGGGTTCCGGGGAATGGGGGAAGCGTTATCCTTTAATTCGCAAGCATCCCGATCATGCGTACCAGCTTGGCGAATTGGTGCGGGCGCGGCGCTGGGCGGACGCGGCGCGGTTGCCGTCTACGCCCGCGCCGGATATTCGTAACCGGGCCGACGTTGTTCTCATCAAAGGAGAACGCTCCGGGCAGGCGACTATTTCGATCAAACTAACCGAAGATGGACGCTCCCGCGACTGGTTTCACGCCGTTTTGCCGGACGGCGAAGCGGAAGAAGCGCAACGCACTATCGGCGAGAAGAACGCTACCAAAGCGGCCCGCCACCGTCACGCGCGTCAGGATTTCCGCGAGAAAAACCGGAAGAAATAACATAGGTTACGACAGTGGAAATGGTAACGCTCGCCCGGTTCCTCACCAGCATGGAGGCGGAACTGCTGCGAATTCGCCTGGAGCGCGAAGGGGTTTCCTGCCGCCTCGCCAATCAGCAGTTACAAAACATGAGCGGCGCGACCGGCGGGTTCTCGCCAGGCGCGAGCGTGACGCAGGGCGTATGGCTTCAGGTGCAGGCTGAGGACGTTGAGCGGGCGCAGGCGATTTTGGCGACAATCGGGCCAACCGGCGACGATGCAAAGGATAGCACGGCGCAAAATACGAATACCGCACTTGACGAGGAAGCCGAAGCCGCCGTTCGTTGTCCCTTCTGCGGTGCGGAAAACATCGAATATACGGGAAGCGCGATTGGCGCGACCAACGTTATAGTGGGCGTTTGCGGGTCGTGCGGGTCGGAATGGCAATTGTAAACAAAATCACGCTTCGCTCCAAACTTCGACATCAATCGGCTTGAAGCGGTAGTTATTGCTCATCTCCGCCGAGCAGGCGGTAACCCCGACAATAACGTCCGCTTCCGCACGAAGGTCAATATAGTCGCCCGCGCGCGAACGCGGCGACGCTATAGTTAGTTCTCCCGTTTCCGCGTCAGGCGTTACGCTCATAAAAATGTTGAACGTTGTCGGTATTTGGTGCGGCGCAATTCCGAACGGCTCCAGATTGCGCCAGAGGTTTTCAAAGCAGGACGGGTGATAGTCCTCGTTCTTGTAGATAATCGTGAACGTTTCCGGGCTACACGGCGTCAGCAGAAAATCGTGCCGCCCCACGGTGTCCGCGATAATCGTGAACAAGGGGCGGCTATCATTCGAGTAGAGAACGTGTCCGGTCGTGAGATAGATCGTGTTGGCGTAGTCAATACTACGCCCCGACGAAAGCCACTCGCGCCCGTCCGATCCGTCGACGAAGGCTGTCAAATCGCTGACCTGCTCGCCTTGCGGATCAAGGACGCGGAGAACCTGCCCCTTCGTAAGACGGAACGCTTTTCCGGTCTGCGGCGGCAGATGATAGCGCGCGACTATCTCTTTCACAACGTCTCCTTATCGCCGTCCAAGTTGGCGGGCGCGGCGACAGCGCGTGAGCGGAACGGGCAACGCCATTCGTCCTCGACAATCCGCCCCGAATACTGCCGCGCGTCCGACCGTTCGCCAAAATCCGCGAGGTTGGCGTTGATACTGCCTTGGAGCGTTATGTCGCGCCCGCGAATAACCTCTTGCATGCGCCCGTACTTGCCGTTCTCGCGCAACTCTTCAAATTGGAAATGCGCGTTCAAGGCGAGCGTGGGGAAGGCGAAGCGGCGGGTCAGACGGTTACTGCCGGGGTGCATACCGACGACAAAAAACGCACGGCCCGCGAAACTGAACTCGAACTCCGGCTCGTCCGGGTTCGCGCTCACGGTCGGATCCCACGGCGCATCGGAATCCGCGTCGTGAAGGGCTTGCAACTGAGTCCAAAGCAGGTTCTCGAACTGAAGTTCATCCGCGATAGCGGGACCGGTAAAACTTGCGACAAACGTGGAAAAGCCGGTCGCGCGCAGTGTGTCCTGCTCCGCGACAAAATCGCGCAAATCGCGGGCGAGAACCGCCGTTACATCGGGCGACGCCAAATCATACTCGTACACGCCAAAGCGGTAGTTGTTTTTGTTGAACGCGGATTTCGCCGCGACGCACGTAAAGCGCGCGTTCGTGACAAGGGCGCGGAAGGAATCATGAACAAATTCCGCGACCGGGGCAATTACTTCGCCGTCACGCGCCGGACGGAGTTTCTCACCGTCGAAGGCGCCGTAACTGCTACCGCTAAGGGGAAAGGGGGCGACCGCTGAAGCGTCATTGCGTGCAGGCGCAGGAAAAACGGAGGCTTGCGCCGCCTCCGTATAAATCGTTGTCACAAGTCATCATTCGCTTTCCAATCGCGCCCTTTCCGACGAGGCGTAGGGCGCGAAGTATATCCATGCAAGGGATACCCGGACATGAATATTTTTAAGCGAACAGTTGTTAACCCGCCCGTTAGGTAGAACGAACACGGCGAATGGGGATATTCGCCACAAGCGCAACCTCGTTTGCATCGCGCTCGATGCCGACATCGAGATGGTCTTCATCAATTTCTACGTACTTGGACAAGACCGCCATCAGATCCTTGCGCAAGGCTTCCAGCATCGGGCCGGGAATATCCGCCCGGTCGTGCATCAACACCAACCGAAGCCGATCTTTGGCGACCGCCTTAACGGTTTTCTCCGGCTTGCCGAAAATTCTATCAAATAATGAGGTCATTACCATAACGCGCCCGCTCTCTCCGCCGCTTCCATAACCGTTGCTACAAGCGTTTTTTATCCGTTGCTGAACGCTTTTTTCAGTCTGCCGAAAAGCGTGGTCTTTTCTTCCAGATCCAGGAACGGCACTTCCTCGCCCCGCAACCGCCTCGCTATATTGCGGTAGGCTTGCCCGGCGAGGGAGTTCTCCTTCATGGAAACCGGTTCACCCTCGTTGGTGGACGTGATAATGCTTTCATCGTCCGGCACCACGCCGAGCAATTTTACCGAATTTCCCAGCACTTCCTGCACGTCCTCGACGCCCAGCGCTTCTTGTTTTTTCACCATCCGGGGGCGCAGACGGTTCACGATAAGTTTGGGATCGCGCAGATCCTGCGCTTCCAAAAGGCCGACAATCCGGTCGGCGTCGCGAACCGACGACATTTCCGGGTTCGTGACAACTATCGCCTCGTTCGCGCCCGCTGTCGCGTTCTTGAAGCCCTGCTCGATCCCCGCCGGGCAGTCAATGAGAACAAACGTGTAGCCTTCCTGCTCGACAAGATCGGTGACGACCTGTCGCATCTGTTCGGGGCTTATTGCGGACTTGTCGCGCGTTTGCGCGGCGGGCAAAAGCGCAAGATTGCCGTTGCGTTTGTCCTTGATAAGCGCCGAGCGCAATTTGGCGCGCCCTTCCACAACGTCCACGATGTCGTAAACGATTCGGTTTTCCAAACCCAGCGCGAGGTCCAGGTTACGCAAACCGATGTCGGCGTCTACAAGCGCGACCTTCTCGCCCATCTCCGCAAGCGCCATACCCAGGTTCGCCGTGGTCGTTGTTTTACCGACCCCGCCTTTGCCCGATGTAATGACGATCACCCTGCCGGTGTTAGCCATAAATCCGTCCGTCCCCCAAAAATTCGCCCGGCGCATTGCGCTTCCTGAAGCGCGGAACGCCTGTACAACACGAACGCCTGCTGCGGTGCGGGCGATACATTCGCTTTCCGGCTATTATAGCAGGCTTCGCCCGCGCCGTCACCTACCCGCGCCTACGTCGTATCCGTTCTTCACGTTTACATTGTCGTTTATATAGAAAATCGTCCGCGCTCCTATTCGTCAGCGCGGGTCGCGGCGGAATATAGCGGCAAGAACTCCGTAGATAGCCTGCGCGACGTTGGTCGCGCAGTATCCAGCGACAAAAAGCAGTATTAAGCCGACAAAGAGTAAAGGAAGAATCATCATGGCTGAACTCGATTAGGCGGGCGATACTTGGATCTCGCCGTTTTCTATTCGCGCGATCTCGGGGGTGCGAGCGGCCTGCGCGTTCTTTCCCGTTTCTTCGGGCGAGCGAGCGATTTTCCCGGCGATCCGCAACTGCGGCGGACGAAGACTTCCTGCGAGAATTCGCGCCGTTTCATCGCCCTGCGCGCCCGCATGGGCGAGGCCGCGCAGGGTGCCGAACACCACGACATCGCCGCCCGCGATCACTTCCGCGCCCGCGTTCACATCGCCCGCGACAACCACGGCGCCCTCGTGGACGATGCGCCGACCCGACCGCACGGTTTGGGGTACGTACAATGCATTCGCGCCTGCGGGAGCGGGGGGGGCGGGGGGAGTCTGCACAGCGCTTGTCGCCTCCGTCGCTTGCGCCCCGGTCTCGCCCGTTTTGTCCGGGAACGGCGTAGGTTTTTTGATGGAAGGAAGCTCGGCGTAGGCGACCAAAACAAGCTTCTCGCCCGCCTCGCGCGTAGCGGCGTCTTCGGCGACAAGCGCAACCGGAACCAGACCGTAGGCGCGCTTGACGTAGTCCATCAACTCGCCCAGTTCGGCTGACGAAACCGGACGCGCGCCGCAAACAATAGTGGTTTGCGCGCCCCGCCAGAACGAGCGGGCTTTGGCCTCATCCAAGCGGCTTCCGGCTTGTTCCAAAACCTGCGCCCAGTCGCCGGTCGGCGGCACGATCAAAAGAAGGCCGTTGCGCCACCCTTTAACCTCCACGCCGGTTGAAGCGGCAGGATTAACCTCGCCGCCGTCCGCCTCCGGCGCGCCTGCGACGTTGCCGTTTTCCACATTTACACTCATACGCCGGTTCTGTTCGGCGTTGTTTGGCGATAATCCTTGTTTTGGCAGGAGCGGAGAACGGGACTTTTGCAAACAACCTGAACGAGAATGTCTACTTGACGCGGATCGGCGCCAAAGCGTCGCGGACGTTGCCGGACAAATCGGTGACCGTGAAACCAATACGGTACGCGCCGTTTTCGAGCAACCCTTCGCTCACCGTGATGTCGGAGGCGCTTCGTCTGACGGTAAGAACGTCCGCTCGGCTTTGGGGGTGATAGTAGCTTTCCACGCCTCGCTTGTCGCGGGCGAGCCAGGTGG
>CAXUMS010000026.1:0-3338 GCA_964252165.1 uncultured Armatimonadaceae bacterium | reverse complement strand
ATTTTGGTTCCCGGCGTTAGCTTGATCTGGCGCGGCCCGCTCCGTCCCTCGACATACGCGTACACCAACTTGCCGGTGACTTCCTCGCCGCCGGTGTTGATGTACAGGTGCAGGGTCACGTCGCGCCACCGGGTATCATCGCGCAGTTTGATCTGCGCGGGCGCGGTCGCCATGTACGCATCGCGTTCGCCTTTCACCGGATCAAAATCCATAAGCGGGCAGGACAACTCGTTTTTGCCGTCGCCAAAGAAAAACCACGAGCCGTCCCATTCCTCGGACAGAATCCCTTTGCCGTTCGGCTCCGCGGGGCGTTGCCCAATGATAACCGTGTCATCGCCATCAGTCTCGGCGAGCGTGAACACGACGGATCTAACGTCCTCGGTCGCGCCCGTAAACCGCGCGGTTACGTTTGCGGTTTGGTCTGACGTTAGCGCGGTTCGCGAAACGCGCACATCGGCAAGTAGCGTCTTTGTATCGGCGCTGTCGGCGGCGTTTGGGGCCGCCGACCCCTTGGCGCCGGTGTACGCGCGCACGAACGCAAGCCAGTTTGCGCCCGGTCCCTGCGCCCAGCGGGTTCGGTTATACGGGTTGTCGTCGGTATCGCCGCTTAGTTCGTCCGCGTTTTTTGGAAGGTAGACCGAGATGCCGTGGGAATGCGAACGGCCTTTGCCATGAACTTCCATAACAACGGTTCGCGCAACCGCCGCGGTCACCGCATCGGCGGCGTCGGCGACCGGACCTGCGCCAAACTTGCGCCCGGCAAGGTCGGCGACATGGGCGAGATCGAAAACCGCCTCGCCTTCCTTAGCGTCCGCGTCGCGCCCGTACTCCTCGGCCCGGCTTCGCACATAAGCCATGTTCTTCCACGAAGCGCGCCCGCCCGTTCGGAGGGCGGACGCGCACGCCGCCCCGAACCAGTTGGTCGCCTGCTCCAGAGCGGGCAGGGCGTCCATATCCAGAAGCGACAGCGTCACGCCCCGACCTTCATCGCGCGTGTCGGCGTCGTCCGCGTTTATGTAGTAACTGCGGTACGTTTCGCAGAACGTGCGCCCCAGAGTGGCCGCGTCCATCTGGGGGTTCGCGACCAAGCGTGCGGAAACGCTTTCGTAATCGCAACCCGTGCCGGGCATCAGTTCCTCGGAGGCGGTCATGTAGCGCGCGTACGGCGCAACGCTTGTAGCAACCTCAAGGTTCGCCATCAGGCAGTTATCGAAGTGAACCAGATCGAGCCGACCTAACTTTGCGGTGATTTGTTGAAGGCCGTCTTCCATCTCGGCGAGCGTTAAGGAGTCGTCGTCGCTCGCCTCGTCGCCGTTAAAGCCCGCCCAACTCGATCCGTGGTCCCCGAAAATAAGCGCGTAATGCTGGGCGGGATACCGGCGCGCGGTATCGAGCGCGAACGACACCAGCGTTTGCGCCTCGCCCATATTCGTTTCGCCCCGGTCCGCGATCTCGCCGAAGCGCCCTTTTTCCACATGAAGCGTTTTCGCCGTGGTCCAGTTAGGCAGGTTCAGAACGCGGCGGTTCGTGTACTCGTCGGCGGGGCGGGCGCGCTTGCAACGGTCGGCAAGAACGACAATCTGCACATCGCGCGTGGACCCGATCTTCGCCAGCGACTCCAGCAAATCCATTGACGGCGCTTCGAGATCGTTGTCGCAGTCCAAAAAATACATCACGGTCCACTTCGCCGCGCCCGCCGCAACTGTCCGCGATGCGGACGCAGTCGCGCGCGGTGACGGCGACGTGGACCGAGCCGCCGCGCTTCGCCGCCCGCGCGGACCGGGAGGGGCGCCGGTTTGTCGCCGTGACGATGACGAATGCGCGGCGGATGGCGTCCGCGCAACGGACGGCGCCCGCGCAACCGGCGTTAGGGTTTCCTCGTCATCGCATCCCGTGGTCGCCGTAGCGAGCGCAACCAAAAACAAGGTCAAAATAGATAAAATAACGCGCGGTTTGTTCATAAATTTTCAAATCGGGACGGCGGCAAAGGATTGTCCTTTCTATATCAGTGGAAACGAACCGTTGCCGCAGGGTATCCTGTAGCGGAATGCCCGACCTTTTTCATATCACGACCCGCGCGGACTGGGAACGCGCCGAAGGCATAGGCGATTACCACGCCTCAAGCCTTGCGACCGATGGGTTTATCCATTGCTCCTGGGCGCATCAGGTCGCGTCAACCGCGAACCGCTTTTACGCGGGCCAAGACGACCTTGTGTTGCTGGTTCTCGATCCGGTTCGCCTGACCGCGCCGGTCCGCGACGAAGATTTGTACGGCCATGGCGCGTTTCCCCATGTCTACGGCCCTTTCAACCGGGACGCGGTAGGAGCGGTTCTTCCGTTTGCGCCGAACGAAAACGGCGTATTTGAATGGCCTGCCGAAGCGGAAGCGGCGACATAGCCCATGCCGCAACTGTCGCCTGTCACGTCCTCGGAAACGACGCTCGCCGCTTCGCCCGCCCGGGGCGCGCTGGAATCGCTTTTTGAACTGCCCCTGCTCAACCGCCTTCCCTTCCGCCCTGCCTGGGTGGTTGCGACGGAACTTCTTCTGCTTGCGCTTTTGTTCATGGTTTTGCGCTTCGTTATCCGCCGCACGGTCAGCCGCACAAGCGAAGTCGTAGCAAGCCGCGAGGAGGGCCTGGGCAATACCAGTCGCGCCTCGCGGGTGCGGACCCTCGCAAGCCTGACGCAAAGTATCTTAACCTACGCGCTCGGCTTCGTCGTTCTGGTCGCCGCGCTCGCCGCGCTGGGCGTCAATATCCTGGGCCTCCTCGGAACCGCAGGCGTTGCCGGTCTTGCCGTCGGCTTCGGCGCGCAAAAGTTGGTCAAGGACGTGATCAGCGGATTTTTCCTTTTGCTCGAAGACCAATATGCGGTGGGCGACTACGTTAGCGTGAACAACATCACCGGCGTGGTGGAAGAACTCGGTATGCGGATTACCCGAATCCGTGACGACAACGGCCTGCTCTACATTCTCTCGAACGGCGACATAAACATGGTCTGCAACCAGTCGCGCGGACCGGTCGGCGGCTCGTTCGAGATTTCGGTTGGGGCCGCCGCCGATGTCGCGCAGGCCGTGGAAACGCTGAACCGCGCCCTCGCCGAAACGTCCGCAACCCTCGGTCTCGAAAACCCCGCAACAGTCGCGGGCGTGACCGCAACCGATGCCGCCAAAACAACCCTGCGCGTCCAGTTCCAAGCGGCCCCGCCGCTCCGCCCCGCCGACGCATCCCTACGCCTGCGCGAATCCGCCCGCGCCGCTTTAATAGCGGCGCAACTCCCGCTCGGGTAGTTTGGTCTTGTCGTTAGCGTCTGCTTTGCGATTGACTAAATCGCTCATG
>CAXUMS010000025.1:21039-41673 GCA_964252165.1 uncultured Armatimonadaceae bacterium | reverse complement strand
GCTCTTGCCATGATTATCGGTATGCTTCCCATGGCGCTTGGCTTTGGCGAGGGCCTCGGTCGAGCCATTCCGCGAGTAAAACGCGATCAGGACGGTAACGGGCGCGGCGGCGGTTTCGGTGTCAGGGGTGGACATGGAAAAATAGTTCTTTCTAATCGAGATGATTTAATTTAGGGTTTCTGGTTTTTGGTTACTATGGCCCCCTAACCCCCAATAATGGGGGGACAAGAAAAATGCCGTTCGCCGGAGGCTAAATCGTAGGCTCACAAGATAAGGCGTCGCCGCCTGATCCTTCTTGTCCCCCCCTTATTGGGGGTTAGGGGGCCATAGTAACCAAAAACCAGAAACTAAACGCCGATGTTTAGCGAGCCGTTTCGTTGCCGACCGCGCGGGTTGCGCCGTCTTTGCGCCCGAACAGCAGGGCGTCCAGGGACAATGCGCCCGGCCCGGCGAGCATCAAGAGTAGCGACGTGCAAAGGTAGCCGAGCGACGGCTCGAAAGCGGGGCCGCCGGGTTTTGCGCTGACAAAGGACGCGCCTTTCGAGGCGACCGTGAGCGTCGCGACCGCCATGGTCACAAAAACGCCCAGCGCGGCGATAGGCGTGAGCAGGCCAACGACAAGAGCCAGGCCCCCGAAGAATTCGGAGAAGGCGGCGAGGAATTGCAGGAAGCCGGGAATGGGCGCGCCCGGCCCCATCCAGTTAAACGGGCTTTGCATCTTGGGCCAGCCGTGCAGGGCGAGCGCGAGGCCTGCGTAGATACGAACGATGAGAAGTCCCACTGCGCCCGGCCCGCCCACGAACGTGCCGTAAAGGCGCTTCAAAATCGGCAACGATAAACTCGCTTTCGGTAAAAGGTCCGCATATGCTTGACGCTTCGCGGTCAGTATACCTACCCGCGCTCGGTTTGATGCGTTCCCAGCGAATTTTGCGAGCGGTGCGGAACACGAAAAAGGCGACGCTAACTCGCGTCGCCTTTTCGTGCATGAGGTAGTGGCGAAACTTAGCGGAGCGTTCTTCAAACCGATGTTTCGCTTGCCTCAGAGGCCCGCCGTGGTTCTCCCGCCGATATCAGTGACGAGGGTTGTAGGTCTGCGCATGAACTGGTTAAGGCGTTAACCCACCGCGCCCGCCGCCAGCGGCGCCTACGCCAATGATTGCCATAATCGCTCCGAAGGCGACGATGCCAAGAATGAAGATAAGGACAATAACGCCGAGCGCCCACCATGCCCAGATTCTTTGCGTCGCTTTAAAGTTTTCAATGGAAGGAAACACACGATTTTGCCATGCGATTTTGTTACCTTGCAACGCAAGGTATACACGCATGGCAAGTGCGAGTAAATTGACAAGTAAAACCAGACCTGACGAATTAGACGTTCTTCCAATTCCTCCGGCTATGATGCTGAAGGCCAGAACTCCCCAGCCAAGTCCTTTCGCCCCGTTCGCGAACGCCCAAATCCATATAAAGAGGAACGCCCCCCAGTTCCAACCGCCTGCAACTTCGGCGGGGACATCGCCTTTTTGACCAGAGGTGTTCTGCATCGCGTACTGTTGACCGAGAACCGGCGTTGGGGCGCCGTAGGGGTTAGGCGCGCCGCCGGGAGGGGGCGGGGCGTACGCGGGAACCGGGTTAAGCGGCGGAGTCGCGCCATAGGACCCGCCGACCGCTGACATACCGCCCGGCGCGCTTCCCGCCCCGCCTGTTCCGTAAACGCTCGCTCCGCCGCGCGGGGGCGGAGGCGGGGCGTCGCCGCCGATAGGGGCCGTACCGCCAATCGGAGCCATGCCGGTGGGCGCGGCGGGACGCGGCGCGGCGGGGGGCGGCGGGGTTCCTCCGCCGATGGTTCCCATGCCGCCTACAGGAGCCATGCCTCCCACAGGGGCCATACCGGGGGACGCCATTGGCGGGGCGGCGGGCGGCATGGGTGGCGGGATGGCGGCAGGCGGCGGCGTGACCGCAACGCCCGCTGACGCCGACGCCGCGCCGTCGGCCTCGGCTTCCATTTGCTCCAAGCGCACCCGGGCCTGCTCATAGGTCGGATCGAGTTCCACGGCTTTTTGCAGGCTCGCGCGGGCCTCGTACATTTGACCGTTCGCCTGATACGCCTGCGCGACATTGAAGCGGTTTTTCGCCGATGTCGGCGAGAGGGAAACGGCGCGCTCAAACGCCTGCACGGCCTGCGCGCTGTCACCGCTCGATGCGAGCGCGCCGCCCAGATACCGCCACGCCGCTTCGTCAGCGGGGTCTATTTCCACCGCCAGGCGAAGCGCGCTTGCGGCCCCGGCAAAGTCGCCGCCTCGCAAAAGGGCCACGCCCTGATCGCGCGGCGAAGGCGCGCCCGCCCCGCCCGTTCCTAAATCGCTCATGTTCTATGTCCTCCTCCGCTCCCGAAGGCGCGGCGGCATTTCCTCTTGTGTTAATGCCAAAGTATAAGAAGAAGCGGGACATATTGTCAAACCGCCCCGTCGTCCGCACGCCGCGCGCTTGCCAGATTTGGCGTTATGCGCACTTGATGTCTTTCCGGGTGTAGGTTAACGAGGGGCTTCAGCCCCTCGTTAATCCGAACTCACGTTAATGTATCTCCGGGTGTGGATAACGAACCCCGTTTACGGCAGTGTTACCGTGACACTGCGTTTTTGCGCGTCCCAGCGGTGTTTCCCGTCGTGATGTTTGCCGTCACTGTCGCTGTCTACCGCCTGTAGCGTGTACGCGACGCCCGGCGCGACCTTTTCCCGCTCGCCGTCCGGGAAGCGAGCGACAAAGCCTTGAAACGCGCCGTCGCCCGCGCTGTACATCGAATTTTCGATATGCAAGCGGACATCCGGTCGCCCCGGCGCTTGCAGAACGAAATCGTGCGTGGCTCTGTCGTAGAACCTGCGCAACTGCTTGTAATCCTGACCCGGCAACCACTCCTCGATGCGCACGAGTAAATCGCCGTTTCCCAGTTTTACCCATTCCGGCACGGCGGGGTCGCCTTTCTTCAAAACGGCCTTGATGGTCGCCGTTTGAAGTTCATGCACGTCGGCGGGCGGGTTTTTCACCGTCGCCCATTTGCCGAACTGGTCGGAGAGCGACACGAGCCGGTACGGGTTCACGCTCGACAAGCGCGGCTCGATGCTTAGATCGTCGTTGTAGCGGACATAGCGTGTCCCCCACGTTTGCGCGAGCGGCAAGTCCGAGATGTTCCGGCACGTTGCGATATGCGTGAGCAGGCCGAAGTAGTGCGCGTCTACGATGTTCTGGCCCAGTCGGTCGTAGTTGAGGCGTCCCCAACGCCCGCCGACATACGCCTCGTTGAAAACATGGTTCGCGAATCCGCGCGCGTCGCTTGCCCCCGTTTGAACCACGTCGCGCACGGCATTGTGTCGCAGTTTGCCAAGAGCCTTAACTTGCGCCGGGTCGTTGCCGTCGGCGGGCGGGATACACACGACAATGCGGGTTGGAACGCCCAGCGCACGCAAAATTGTCGCCATGTACACGGATGACGACGTGCAGGAGCCGTGAACGCGGTTTTCGTACATCGCGCTTTCCAGCGCCTCTTGCCCGAACGCGTCCGCGTCCGTTGCGCCCGGCTTCTTCTGGCCATCAAAGTACGCACGGAGTGGCGGGTACACGGACGGTTTACCATTCGGGAATTGCACGGCCCAAACGCCGAACGCTTCCGCGCCGTGACTTCGCGCCATCGCCCACGCGCTGACCTTTCGCACCAACTCCGCATCGGACAGTTCGCCCGCGCGAATACCATCGCGGGCGAGATCGGCGACGATCTGTTTTTGCAACGCGGCGTTCCAGTTGACCGCAGGACTTGGGGCAAGAAACGGGGCAAGGGGCGGGTCACGCGCGCACCGCGCCCGCCAATCGCGCGGACCGGGTTTTATGGCGTCCGCGACGGTGTTCAGCGGATAGTACGTGATCTCGACCGTGACGCTGTTCTTGTCCTGCGACACCACGCGCGCATCCTGGTAATCGTCGTTCATCGCCGCGACATCGAACGGGCGCGCGATCTGCATGACGGACCGGATGGTATACGTCCAACCGCGCCGCCGTTCGACATCGCCATCGGGAACGCCGTCGCCCGCCGTGCTTCGCTTGTTGGGGTTCGTGCCGTACTTATGAGCCTCGGCGAAGTCGGACAACCCGTCGCCGTCCGTGTCTTTGTCCGCGACGGGCGATGAAGTCCACGTTCGCGCGGCGGCGACGAGTGCGGGCGCGCCCCAAGCGAGTACAAACGCTACGGCGAATGCGGCGCGGAAACGCAGGCGGCGAGCGTTGTGGGGCATCAAAAGTTTTCTCCCGTTTCCTCTACGGTTCGCGCCAAACGCGTCCGTCGCCTAATAGTTGCGCGGCGCGGTCCGGCCCCCAGGTATTGGGGAAGTACGGTTGTACATCGCCGGGTCGTTCGCGCCAACCATCAAGAATGGGAGTGAGCAAGTTCCACGCCGCCTCGACCTCATCCCCGCGCGCGAACAAACTCGCATCGCCGCGAATGGCGTCCAGGATCAAACGCTCGTAGGCATCGGCGATAGGCGCATCGGGGAACGCTTCCTTATACGTGAACTGCAAATCCACGGGCTTGAGATTCATCTCCGGCCCCGGCTCCTTCGCGCCCACCATTAGATGAATACCCTCGTCCGGTTGGATTCTCATAATGAGAACATTGGGACGGACATCGTCGCGGTTCATCTTGGCAAATAGGACTTGCGGGATCGCCTTGAACTGCACGGCGACCTCGGTGACACGGTTCGGAAGCGATTTGCCCGCCCGAACATAAAACGGCACGCCACCCCAGCGCCAGTTATCGAGGTACAGCCGCAGGGTCGCATACGTTTCGGTTGTTGAGTCTGGCTTGACGCCTTCTTCGGTTCGGTAGCCCGCGTACTGCCCGCGCACCGTGGACGCCTGCACCTCTTCTTTGGCGATAGGCCGAATCGCGCGTAGGGCTTTGACCTTTTCGTCCCGGACCGCGTTGGCGTCGAGGGACACGGGCGGCTCCATCGCGGTCAGCGATAAGATTTGCAACGCATGGTTTTGTAGCACGTCGCGCGCCATTCCAGCCTCGTCGAAGTAGTTGCCGCGTCCCTCGACCCCGATCTTCTCGGCGACCGTGATTTGCACATGGTCCACATACTTGTGGTTCCAGAGCGGCTCGAATAGTTCGTTGGCGAACCGAAACACCAGAATGTTCTGAACGGTTTCTTTGCCCAGATAATGGTCAATGCGGTAAATCTGGTCTTCCGTGAAATGGGCGAGCAGGGCCTCATTCAAATTCCGCGACGTTTCCAGATCATAGCCGAACGGTTTTTCGACGATGATACGGGTCCACTTACCGCACCCCTCGCCCGGTTGGGACAGTCCCGCCGCGCCGATATGCCCAATGACGGTTTCATATTGTTCGGGCGGGATGGCAAGGTAGAAAAGTCGGTTGCACGGCGCGCCGCGCTCTTTGTCCATCTGTTCCAGCCGCTCTTTAAGCGCGGCGAAACCCTCGGGCTTGTCGAACTCGCCTTTTTGGTAGAAAACACGGTTCGCGAAGCCGTCCCATGCCTTGCCTTTGGTCGGCATCTTGGGCGCGAACTCTCCGAGCGCGGCTTTCATATCGGCCCGGAAAACCTCGTCGTCCTTGTCGCGCCGGGCGTAGGCGAGAACGGCGAAGTCTTCGGGCAGTAAGTTTTCCTGTTGAAGCGCGTACAGGGCAGGCGCAAGTTTGCGGCGCGTTAAATCGCCGGTCGCGCCAAATAGCACAAACACGCACGGGTCCAGCGACGAAGAAGAATCAGGCACGATGGAAGTCCCCTAAAGATAACAGTCGTTTCGCGATTATCATACCCGTGTACGCCCGTAATCCGTCAGGCTACGCAAGTTTGCCGTTTGCGCCTGCGATGCGAGAAACGAAATCGCCCCTGTTGCGCGGGCGATGGCGCGCGACAGGGGCGATTTAAGCGAACGACCGGAGGAAATCAGCGACCGCCCAGGCCGGTCAGCGAAACGCCTTCGATAAAATAGCGCTGGGTGAAGAAGAAAAGGGCGATGATGGGAAGGACGACCAGTGTCGAGGCCGCCATCAGGAGGCCCGGCTCGCTGCCGTGGGCGGACGAGTAAAGTTGCAGGGCGTAGGCGAGCGGCATTTTTTCGGGCGACGACAGGTAGATCAGCGGTCCCTGGAAGTTGTTCCACGCGCCTAAGACCGTCATAATTGAAATCGCCGCAAGGGCGGGTTTGACGAGTGGGAGCATCACGCGCCAGTACACGCCAAAGGGGCCGCAACCATCAATCTTGGCGGCGTCTTCGAGTTCGGACGGGATACTCATAAAGAACTGGCGCAGGAGGAAAATGTTAAAGGCCGAGCCGAAGAACGCGGGTACCCACAGAGGACGGAGCGTATCGTACCAGCCGAGCGAGCGGTAGATCAGGAACTGCGGCATCATCGTCACCGCGCCCGGCACCATCATCGTCGCGAGAAGAACGCCGAACAGGATGTTTTTGCCCGGCCACTGCAAGCGCGCGAACGAGTACGCGACCAGCGACGACGATAGGAGCGTCCCGATGGTGGACATGAGCGTCAGGAACAGCGTGTTGCCCAGGAAGACGAGACCGTAGTGCGTCTCGGCGGGCAGGTACGCTAAGGCATCCGAGTAATTTTCCCAGCGCGGGGCGACATGGCGGTGTTTGGCAAGGTCGGCGCGCTCGGCGGTGAACACTTGCCCTTTGACAAGCGCGGGCGCGAGGGCTTGAACGCGCACCTGACCGGTCGGCAGGTCCTCAACCTCGACCACCTCCATCGCTTCGCTGGAACCGGCGGGCTTCCATGCGGAGAGTTTACCGGGCAAACCGTCCGCGCCTTTAACGGCGGGCGTGGTTTGTTGCTGGGTCGGAATCCAAACGGGCGGAAAAACCGCCTGTTCCTCGTCGGTTTTGAGCGATGTGGAAAGTAGCCATGCGAACGGGATCAGGAACAAAAACGAGCCGGTGAGGAGGGCCAAGTGGGTTGCGGATAAACGCGTGGTGGTGGAGGCGTGCTGGGCGTTGCGGGTGACGCGCTGGAGCGTCAGGCGCGCGACGGCAAGGCCGCAGATCGCGACCAGCGACGTTGCGTACGGGTTGGCCCACCTGCCGAACGCCGCGAACGCGAGAACCGCGAGGAGAACTGCGCCGAGCGCGCTGTACTCAAATCTGCGGACGCGAAGCGACGCAACCACGGACGACACCAGGTAGGTTGCGGCGACCAGACCGACGATAAAGGCGACAAGCCAGAAAAAAGCGTTCATAGTTTTGGTTGAGTTACCGCCGTTGTCCCAATTTCGGGCGCGGCGTTCCGCATTCGGATGATGTGAAATTCGAGTGTCGAGGCCGCGACCGCATGGTAAAGCGGCCACAGCGACGGCGTTATTCGGGTTTCGACGCCCGCGCGCTCCAGAGCGGCCAGCAAATCGCCGACCGCCTCGACGCCGACCGGTTCCACCGTTTCCCGCGCGACATAGCCGCCGAAGTCATGGAGCGGCGTCCACGGTTCGGCGCGCGGAAAGCGGTACGCGAACAGTTGCGTTTCCCGCAAACGTTCAAGCCACGCGCCTTCTATCGCCGCGACGCCGCGCGGCGCGATGGTATGCGCGAGAAACCGGTCATGGTCGGCATTAGTTGTGTCCGTTTTCGCGCTCCATAAGATGCGCGGGCAGTCGCGCGGGAAAAAGTACAGGTGCGCATGGGCGGCGTCAATCGCCCACACAACCGCCTCGTCGTTGAGGCGACCAGGAATGACGCGCGGCGCGAACGCGGTTATGTTCGGGTTCTCGCTGAAATGATAAACGTGATCGTTGTCAAAGGCGTTAAACAAAATCACGCACCCACCAATTCTCCACGACATGGTAGCGTTCCGAGGCGAGCATCGCGTGTTTAGGCTCGTCCTTCGCGCCGCAGACGATCAACATTCGGCGCGGCTTCTCACGCTGGAGAATTGTTAACCGCGTCGCCATACGGAGCAAATCGCGTCCTACCGTCGCCCACAGGTTGGGCAAGCGAACCGTAAAGTCGTCGGCGTAGCCGTCGCGCACGATGATAAAGCCGTCCAAAGTTTCGTCCACGTCCGGCGCTACGAATGCAAACGTCGGTATTTTATCGTTCCTCTTCTCGCTCATTTGCGCAACAAGGTAAGGCGTTTGATTTTCCTTGCCATCCGGGTTATTACGCCAAAAAATGGGCGCGAACGTTTCGTATAGTTTCCGCTTTTCCTCGGCAAGTTCTACGACAACAGGAATATGGGCCACGGTCATATCACGCACGGCACGTTCGTCCGGCGCGCGCCTTCCAAATTGGTTAAGGCGATCTGTAACATCAATCGGGAAACAATGCCATTCCGACGCGACATAAAAGCCGGAACCAACAAGTAAAGTCGCCTTTGCCGGTTCTATTTCACCCGCCGCGCACGGAACCACGACGCAGACTGCCCCCAAATTTTTAACGTAAGCGGTTGCGGTTTCCAGCAGGGCGTTCGCCGCCGTTGCGTCCGCGTCATCGTCGCGGGCCGTGTAACTGCCGATAAACCCGACCGGGCCGCCTGGCGCGTACACAGGCGGCGCGGTGACCAGCGAAATCAGCGCGTACGCCGCGATATCACCGCGCCGCTCCGCCACCATGCAAACCGAACCGTTTTGGGCCGTGCCGTTAGCGAACGATTCGATAACGGACCGAAGACGTTCGCCGAGCGTTGATGCGGAAATCGGCTCGAAATGTTCAGGAAACGCCGCAAACGCGCGTCCCTGCCGCATCTCGGTCAGGCTGACGAGCGCGGGAATGTCGGCGAGAAGGGCGGTACGGACGTGAACAGCGGCGGCGTTTTCCATAGTCGCTCGCGCCTTATTTCTTTTCCGTTTCGTAGTGGACCCAGTACTTTTGCGCCTGCCATTGAAGGAGGGTCAGGAGCAGGATAATCACGAAGATTACCCATGCAATCGCCGACGCGTAGCCCATCTTGAAGTAGCGGAACGCGTTGTTGAACAGGAACAAAACCGGAACCAGAAGCGAATCGAGCGGACCCGCGCCGCCCGCGCCGCCCGCCAGCACGTACACGCGGTCGAACTCCTGAAGCGCGCCGATACTGCCCATGATCAGGTTGAAGAAAATGTACGGCGACAAGAGCGGAAGCGTGACATTGCGGAACCGGCTCCACGCCGACGCGCCGTCAATCTCGGCGGCCTCGTAGAGCGATGTCGGCACCCCTTGCAAACCGGCGAGCCACAAGATCATGCCGCCGCCCGCGCCCCATAACCCCTGCACGATCAGGCCGGGCTTGGCCCAGTCGGCGACCCCGAACCAGCCCGGCGGCGCCCAGCCGAACCAATCCGAGAACGTGGATTTCCACAGCGCGTTGATGAGGCCCTTGTTCGGGTCACCCGCGAGTAGCCATCCCCACAAAACCGCCGACGCGATAGCAGGCACGATGGACGGGATATAAAACGCGGTCCGGTACCATGTCATACCTTTAACTTTGGAGTTCAAAAGCATCGCAATCATAAGGCCGGTCGCCATGCCGAGCGGGATACCGTACAGCGACAGGTACGCGGCGTTGCCTAATGCCTTGCCTAAGAGTTCGCGGTCGTCGGTGAACAGCGTTTGGAAGTTTGCGGCCCCGACCCAGCGCGGCTCGTGCAGAACATCGTAGTCGCAGAACGCGAAAATCATCGAGGCCAAAATCGGCCCGAGCGTCAGAAGCAGGAAACCGATAATCCACGGCCCCGCCATCATGAAGCCCGCAACGGCATCGCGGCGGGCGATTCGTGACCGGGACGTGAGACGGGCGACACGGAACCAGGCGAATATCATTCCCACGACGACCAGACCGCCGATAATCGTCAGCGGAAGGGCGAGCGGGAAAACCGGCAAAGATTCGCGGCTGTACGCTTTGTCCAGTTCCTTTTGAACCAGCGCTTGCTGTTCCAGCAAAGCGGCTTTGGGCGTTTGGGCGTGCGACGTCGCCCGCTCGAAGGCGCGAACGTGTCCGTCCCACAACGCCTGCCCGACAAAGGTCACGGGGCGGTACTTGGCGACGGGCAATAAATCAATGAACGCTTTTTGGGCCGTGAACAAGCGCGGGTTGAGCGGCGGAAACGCGTTTAGAAGCGCGGCGTTGTTGTTGCGGTTCGCGGATAGCCCGAAGACGAACGGGCGACCTTTGATCTTATTGTACGCTTGTTGCGCTTTAGCCGAAAGGAGCGCGGCTTCCTCGCTCGACATGAACTTGATGAAGCGCCACGCCTCTTCGCTGTGCTTGGCGCCCACGGGAATCGCGAACGAAAAGCCGCCGATCCACGTGATGTACGGCGCTTGTCCCTTGAAAATCCCCTGCGCCTTCAAGCGCTCGGCGGGAACCGGGGCGGGCGCGACGCCAAAATCCAAACCCGGCGCGTACCGCGCGATGCCATCCAGCGCCCACGAGCCGTTTGTCACCATTGCGACTTTGCCGGTGAAAAACGGGTCCTGCTCGCCGCCCTGGAAACCGCTCTGGAAGATACTCGCCTTGTCCAAGCCGCCCAGGGCGTCGTAAACATCGGTCATGTACTGAAGCGCGGCCACGGTGCGGTCGTTGGCGAGTGTGCAGGTGCGACCATCCGGCGACATCAGTTCGCCGCCGTTCTGCCACGAGTACAGATACAACCACGAGTTCCCGTAGTTCGGGATAAAGCCGATGCGCTCGTACGTCCCGCCCTTGCTGAACTTGGTGAGTTTTTTGGAATAATCCAGCAACTCTTCCCATGTGCGCGGCGGGCGATCCGGGTCAAGGCCAACGTCGCGGAACAGTTTGCGGTTATAAAAAAGCAAACGGTCGTCAATTCCGGTCGGAATCGCGTAAACCTTGCCCTTGTAGGTCGCCTCGTTCCACGCCGCCGGGTAGTAGTTTTCCTTGCGAACCGCGCCCGCGCCCGTTTCGCGGGCGAGAAACGGGTCCATCGGTTGGAACGTGCCGCGCGACGCCCAGTCGCCGATGGTGAACCGGTCCTGACTGATAACATCGGGCGGAACGCCGCCGACGATGCTCGTCATGAGTTTCTGCGGGTTCATCGCGCCCGCCCCCATCGAAAGGAGCGCGACGTCAATATCGGGGTTGCGCTTCTCGAAAGTGGCGATCTGCGCGTCTAACCCGGCGGAGTCTTTGCCCTGCTCCAAGCCCCAAACAATCAGTTTGACGCGCTCGGCGGGCGCAGGGACGCCGCCGGGCGACTGGGCGCGGGCGCGGGGCGAAAACGCGTTTAGCATAAGCGCGCCGACGCCAGCGCAAAACAACAGGGCGAAAATGAAAAGACCGACGGCGCGCAGGGGGCCGGAAGTCCGCGTTGAGTTCCTCACGATTGTAGTATACGGCGCGCCGCCCTACTTCGTCTATACTATTTCCGCAAGCGCATCCGCGACAAGCGCAGTCAGCGTTTTGCGGCGGTTGTCGTCGTCCGGGCGCAGGCAAAGCGCGCCGACATCGCCGTTCCCCCACGGACGCGCCGGGGTCACCTGCGGGAACGCGATAACCGCGCGATTCACGGATGTTGCGCGGCCCGCGTACAACAGCCACGCCCCGCGTACAACGGCGTCGTCCTGTCCCGTTTGCCGGATGGCGTCGCGGTACGAATGCATTTGCCGGATGTCGTCGGTTTCCCAGCCGTTCTCCGCGTACGTCTTGAATTTGGCGTCAAATACCCAAAGGGCGGGCAAGCCATTAACCTTGCCCGTTATCTGCAATGTGATGTCGGGGCGGAGCGCATGCGAGCGCGAATAAAAAGCGTCGCCGCGTTTAGGCGAGCCGTTCCGTCCGGCTTCGCCGTCCGCGCGTTCAAACGGGCGATTGTACGTTAGCGTGACCCGTTTACCGCCTGCACCGGAGAAAACGAGCCGAGACGCGCGCCCGGAGGCGAGCGCCCACTGCAAGCCGCCGCGACTGACAACGAAATCATCCGCGCCGGAAACGCGGAAGCCGAGCGAGCGCAGAACATCGGCGACGGCGAAAAAGCACCAGTATTCGTACAGCCGCCATGTTTCTTTGGCAGGGAGGCTGAAAACGGGGTTGTTCCAATCGAAAACGAACCCGCGCCGGTAGCGCCGGTACGTGTCGTGGAGAAGACGGTACGGGCCGCTTGTCCGAAGCGACGGCGCAAGCGGCGTGACTGTGGGAAGCGGCGCGAGGTTGCGCCATAGATCGCCCCGAAGACGAGCGCGAACACGGGCGCGCAACGCCTCCGCACGCCGCGCCGCGTTGGCGTCGCCGACCACGTGCGCGAGGTCCGCGATAGTTTGAAGATCGCGCGCCCATTGAACCAGTATAGTTTTTACCGCGCGATTCGGCGGCGTGTCCCCATTCGGCGTGAGCGTTTGCTCGCGGATGCGTCGCGGCAAGCGTCCGTGAAGGCGAACCGCGAGCGGGGAAACAGAGGACGCGGCGGGGACAAAATCGCCCATCCGTACCGCCTCTAAAACCGCGCACGGCGTTATTCGACGCGCCCGCTCAATCGGCGCAAGCCGCGTTTGCGCCTCCAAACGCACGAACGGCGCGGCCTCGATTTGCCGCAGGGCGGACGCGACACGAGGCCATGCCGCCTCCAGAAACGCGAGCCGTTCACGCGGGCAAATATCGCGGGTTGCGTCGTTTGCCACTCCGATGTCGAGATCGGATACATCACGGTCGCGGGTGAGATCGCGGCCCACGGCGAGCGCGACACGGGCAATACCGGCGAGCAACGCTTGTCGGTCCGTCTCGGCAAGCAGGTCGCGCCACCGCCGCGCGGACCGGTACGCATCGCGCAAGGCGAGCAGGCGCAAACGGTCGTCATCGGGTGATGAGGATACTGATGGGGGCATGAGCGGGTCTGAGGGAAGAGACAACCGGACACGGACTTCCGTTTGGTCGCCTCTCCCATTGTATCTTGCCCTGATCTATTTGGTAATCCAGAACTTCCACGGTTCGGCGGGAGCGCAGGGAATAAGGACGCGTGTCCCCATCGGAGCTTGGTCATATACGGCGGCGGCGCGGGCGTGGCCCCAGTATACCCAGGCGTCCATAGGCCAGTCCGCGACCATGCCGATTGGCGATAACGCTAACAGGACTGAAGCAGCTACTCGCCATCCACGGCGTTTATCCTGCCCCGCGATTTGCACTAGCGAGACGAAAAACGCGATGACGGGGAAAAACCAGTATCTTCCGCCGACGTGCGGAGCCACGACCATTAGGGGCCACTGCGCCGTTGTGTCGGAGACGAGCGGTGAAACAAGAGCGGCGACAAGCGCAAGCGTTGCAAACGTCGTGAAAAGCCGGAGGGCGTCCGGCCCCTGCTTCCATGCTCGTGTGATGAAGGCCACGCCCGCCACTGTCGCCGCCGCCGCAATTGGCGCATCCCATACGAGGAAGACCTTCCCATTTATGCTGCTCAAGTAGTTCGCTTCGCCAAAGAGCGTAGTAAAAAAGATCCGCCCTCCCAAAATGTGAAGAAGGAGTTCAAAACTCGCACCGAGTGGCGCGGCGTCACGGTTCGATCCTGTCAACAGATTGGCTGTCAACTGCGTCAAAGCGCAAAATGTGATAGTGCAAGCAAGAATAAGGAGCCACCGGAATTGCGGGTTTCGCCGCTGGCGGTAGTAGCGAATCCATGTGACTGGGGCAAGCAACAAGCAAAAGGGTCCGCTGAGGCCGGACAGAATCACCATTGTCAGGTCAAAAATACGCCAAGCGGGTCGGACGTCCGGGGTAGCCGCCAGTAAAATCAGCGTAGCGACCAACGACAACGCGAAGTGCGCATTGGTTAGCGTCGCGTGGAGTTCCCAAGCGCTGGGAGTCGCCAAGACAAAAACGGCCAAAGCGCCGCGCGCCCAAATATTTGGAACCACATCCCGGAATCTCCCGGTAAGAAGAAAAACGGATGCCGCGGACCGCGTAGCTACCGCGACGGTGTTGAATACAACCGGCGCCAGGATCATAGGGATAAGTTGGGATAATGACGCGATGAGACGAGGATATATTTGCAAATACCCCCCGTAGACTATCAAACAGGATTTCCAACCAATCTGATGCGCGTCTAAGTACCAGCACCGCCCATCCTCAGCATAGAATTGCGGCACAAGAAAAGCGTCCGGCCTGCGAAACGCCAGCAGCAAAAAGGCGAAAACAAAGGCTACGAAGTACAAGAATTGCGAAGATACGGATAGCGTCCACCAGGGTTTTTCTCTTCTAACTTCAACCGATGAGAAACCTTTTACCATAGTTCATTTCCTCATCCATTTTTTGCGGTTCATACTTGTTTTCAAGACTTCTATGTCTCATTGTTGGCGTTTTTACGTGTTCTCCATAGTAACAAAGACGCAGCAGGAATTTCATAGCCTCCGGGCCATCGGGGCCATCGGGTAGAATAAAAACATGAGTACCAGCGCTGACGAGACGCAAAGCGCGGAATTGCCGCGTCAGTTTGTGAATTACGCCTTTTTCAAGGTAGACCCGGCTTGGCGCCGCTTGCCCGCCGAAGAGCGGGCGCACGGTAAGGAAGAGTTCGCCCGCGTCGCCGAGGAGTTCCGGGGCCGCGCCGTGGTCGTGCCGTTCTCGACCGTCGGCATACGCCCGGACTGCGATTTTATGTTGTGGCGTATCGCCTTCGATCTGGAAACGCTCCAAGAAATGACATCGCGCCTGCTCGCGACCGGCCTGGGGCAATGGTTGACCACGCCATACTCGTATCTCGGACAGGCGAAAACCAGCGTGTACGAGGACGAGTTCATCCATCCGTCGCAGGAGGAAAAACGCTCGCGCGTCCGGCCCGGCGAGTACAAGTATCTGTTTGTATACCCGTTCGCCAAAACGCGCCCGTGGTTTCTGCTGTCGAAAGAAGACCGCCAGCGAATTATGCGCGGGCATATCAGCGTCGGTCACGAATACCCATCCATCAAACTGAACACGATTTACTCTTTCGGTTTGGACGATCAGGAGTGGGTGGTTTCGTTTGAAAGCAACCGCCCGTCGGATTTTGTGGACTTGGTCATGCAACTGCGCGAAACCGAATCCTCGCTCTACACCCTGCGCGACACGCCCATTTTCACCTGCGTACGCGGCGACCTGCGCCCTGTGCTGGACCTGCTGGGAGGCTGAAGGGAGAAAGCAAGAGAGTTGATAGCGGGAAAGCCAGAAAGATGAAATGAGATAGCGCCGACGCCTCCGCATGCGGGGCCGCAGTTAGCCTGTGGCGGCACGGTCTTTTCTCTCTTGCTTTCTGGCTATCTCCCTATCAACTCTCTTGCTAACGACATATGGCTTTTGGCGACACGGACGCCCCTACTCTTCGCATATGTTGCGGTCCGCGTTGCGGGGTATGGCCCCGGCATCGCGCGATTTTCGAGGCCGCCGAGAGAGCGGCTTTGGAGTGTGACCGCGGCATTGTTGTTGCGCCGACGATGTGCCAGGGGCGGTGCGGCGACGGCGTGACTGTTGTCACGCTGTCGGGCGATAAAGTAAAAGCGCGCGACAGGAACGAAGCGCGCGACATCGTACGGGACGCGTGTAGCGCGTCCCCCATTATTTCATCAAACACAGGAGCGTAAACGCCCTCATGCCATCGGTTAAAACCCTGATTCCCACGCCGCTACGAAAATTTACCGGCGACCAAGACACCGTGACCGCCGATGCGGACACCATCGCCACCCTACTGACGGCCCTCGATGCGGCCCATCCCGGCTTGGGCAAACCCCTGCTCGACGACAAGGGCGAACTGCGCCGTTTTGTCAACCTGTACCTGAACGGCGAGGATATTCGCTTTCTCGCAGGCAAAGAAACCGCGCTGAAAGACGGCGACGAGGTCTCCATCGTACCTGCTATCGCGGGCGGACGTTGATTAAGGAAGCAAGAGAGTTAGAAGCAAGATAGCAAGAAAGTCAGACCTGACGATGTCGCAGGGCCTTCTTATTTTACTTTCTTGCTATCTTGCTTCTAAATCTCTTGCTTTCTCCGAAGGAGAATAAAGAATGGCTAATGGGCGCGAAGTTTATAATTTGACGTTTCAGCGGGAAATGGCTGACCAACCGATTTTACATGAGCTGGGTAAGCGATTTCGGGTGGCGATAACGCTTCTGCGGGCGATGTTATCCGAGGAAGCGGGCTGGGTCGAGGTGGCGCTGGACGGGCCGGAGGAAGAGATAGGCCGGGCGATTGCGGACCTGCATACAACCGGCGTGAACATCACCGGCCCGATTTCGGATGTGGTTGAGCGCGACGAGGAACGACAAACCGCAGGCTCCGGCTACATCGGGCGCGGAACGTAGGCGAAACCGAGCCTATGATGCGCCGACGCGCTTCGGCGCCTCCCTTGTTGATGCGCTTCTTCACGCTGGAGCGGGTTGATGCCGCCGGAGAAACCAGCGATTCGTCCCAACAGATGTACGCGGACTACGCCGCGCATGTCGAGCGGCTTGCGCCGTTTTTGCCCGAGCCGCTGTTGCAGTTGGGGCGGCAACCGTACACTCGCGACGACGTTCTTTATCTCGGCGACGGCTTGCTCCGGCGCGCGTTTCTGGACCGCACCGCAAAAACGCTTGAGATCGGGCTTCGGATCGGCGAGATAGCGTTAGGCTATTACGATTTGGACCTGGTCTACCAGGGCGTGCGGATCGAACGAACCACGTGCGCCGCGCTTCGCGCAGTAGCGGTACTATATGGCGCCAACGCGGACATTGTTTTTAGCGAGGTTGACCGTAGCGACGACGGCTTGTTCGTACACCGTTTTCGCTTTTGGATTCCGTTGTACCGAGGCCATACCGTTCTTGACGTGGAAGTGGTCTTTGACGACATGACGTGGACCCGGACGCCACAGCCCGACCGCAACTGGAAATCCGTCCGGCGTTATCAGGAAACGCCGCGCCCGCCGCGTCGTTTGCACGGCGCGCTTTGGACGCAATATAATTCTTGGAGCCGTTATCACGACCGCCGCGCCGCATCGAGGAAATCGCAACAACCGTGAGAGCTATGCCCCGCCCCTTCTCCATCCGCCAGTTATTTTGGCTGACGCTGGTCATCGCTTGTCTCATGGGGGCAACGTCGCGTACAAGCCGCGCCGCCGACGCGATTGACGACTACGTTCACGCGCAGATGAAGGCGCAGAAGATCGCCGGGTTGTCGCTTGCCGTGGTGAAAAACGGCAAGGTTGTCAGGGCGTCGGGCTACGGCAAGGCGAATTTGGAATGGAATGTTCCCGCTTCGCCGCAAACGGTCTACCAGATGGGGTCGGTCGCGAAGCAGTTTACGGCGGCGGGCGTTCTGCTTTTGGCGCAGGACGGCAAAATCGGCCTTGACGACAGCATCCGCAAGTACCTGCCGGACGCGCCGGACGCGTGGCAGCCGGTCACCGTCCGCAACTTGCTCAACCACACGTCCGGTTTGGGCGAGTATTCCGACCTTTCGCGCTTCGATTTGCGCCGCGACACCACGTACGCGGCGTTCTTGAAAGGCCTGTATACTTTGCCATCCGACTTCGCGCCGGGCGAAAAGTGGGCGTACTGCAACACGAACTACGCCTTGCTCGGCTACGTGATCGAGAAGGCGTCCGGTAAGTTCTACGGCGACTTTTTACAGGCCCGCGTTTTTAAGCCGCTCGGAATGACGCAAACGCGCATTATCAGCGAGCGCGATTTAGTGATGAACCGCGCGGCGGGCTACGAACGAACACAAAGCGGCGCGTGGAAAAATCAGGCGTACGTCGGCGCGACCTACAACACGCTTGGCGATGGCGGCTTATATACCACGGTTTTAGACATGGCGAAATGGGATGCCGCTTTGTACGGCGATAGGCTCTTGTCCGCGACGAGCAGAACCGAGATGTGGACGCCCGCGCCGCTCAAAAGCGGAACCACAGCCCCTTACGGCTTCGGCTGGGCGTTGGGGAAAACGGCGCAGGGGAAACGCATTGTGGAACACAGCGGTGCTTGGCAAGGCTTTACGGCGAGCATCACGCGCTATCTGGACGACAAGGTCACCGTCATCGCGCTGTGCAACACGGCGGGCGCAAACCCGGTTCGTATCGCTCATAAAGTCGCGGGCATCTACGAACCGTTCCTTGCCGCCTCGCCTGCCGCGCCGATCACGGATACGCAACCGCAGGTGACCGCTTTGCTGAAAAAGGTGTACGAAAGCCTCGCCGACGGAACGTTGAGTGCGGAATCGTTCTCGCCGGAGTTTTGGAGATTGGTCGAGCCGCAACACGCGGGCCTTCAAGCGAGCGTCAAGGCGCTGGGGCCGGTGCAAACCGTTCAACTTGTCAGCGGCGGCGGTCAAGGAAGCGCGTCACGCTACCGCATCACCTTCAAAAACGGAATGAGTTTACTTGTAACCATTGCTCTGGACAAAGCGGGCAAGATCGCCGGACTTCGCCAGGAAGCCGACGAGTAGCGGTTTAGGTACAATACCAAAAACGAAACAGCGCGGTCCCTGTAAATGGGACCGCGCCGTTTCGCTTTCGATCTTATCGGTTAATCTTCTTCGTCGTCCAGATCGTCCATCGCGCCGGACGTGTCGGTGTAGTTGCTGATCTCCTCGCCCCGGAAGACCGTGACCAAAAAATCCTCGCGGTCGAACGACGGCAGGTACGCCTGCACAATGTCGTCATCAATTTGCGCGATCAAGCCTTCTTCCTGTTCGAGCGGCAAATCCGCTTCCAGTATCAGCGTCCCATGAATCGTGTCGTGGGCGAAGTGGATGTCCAACTGCCCGATCCGCCGGTCGTCATCCCATATCAAATAAATCTCGCTCGATTGCGTTCGCACCAACCGCGTCATGCGGAACGTGGTCGCAATTCGCTCATCACTACTACTCATCAATTTCCCCTGAATTATGTAACGCTTGTTTCTGGTTAATCGTGAAAAAGCGCAGCCCGCGCTGAAAGATTGCTCTTTGCACGGACTGCGCTGTATCATTTGCCGCGCTCTGCGGTGCGGTCGGTCCTATTTCTATGCCATGCCGGGTTCGAGACGCGGGCGCGGCGTGGGACGCGGGGTCGCGGCCTCATCCGGCTCGGTCGGCGACGGCGGAACCATCGGTTCGTCCGGCTTTTGCTGGGGCATCGGGCGCGGCGTTCGGCCTTCCGGCGCTTTCGCTCCGACCATCAGCTCCAGCAGTTCCTCACGCTCGATGGATTCTTTTTCCAACAGCACGGTCGCGATCTTATCGAGCAGTTCGCGGTTCTCGGTCAGGATAACGCGCGCGACCTCGTAGCAGTGGTCCATTATCGCGCGCACTTCACTGTCGATCTGCCCGGCGACCGCCTCGGAGTAGTTACGCTCCTCATGACCATCGCGCCCTAAGAACGGGTTACCCTGCCGATTGCCGATCTTAAGCGTACCGAGTTTTTCGCTCATACCGTACTCGGTGACCATTGAGCGCGCCATATCGGTTGCGCGGTCCAGGTCGTTCGATGCGCCAGTGGTGATCTCATTGAACACCAATTGCTCGGCGACACGCCCGCCCAGGAACGCGGCGATATCGTCCAGGAACTCCTGACGGGTCGTCAAATAGGAGTCCTCGGACGGCAGGCCCATTGTCACGCCCAGCGCCATACCGCGCGGTAGAATCGTGACCTTGTGAACCGGGTTTGCGAGCGGCAGTAATTCCTGCACAATCGCATGGCCCAATTCGTGGTACGCAACCACCTCGCGCTCGCGCTCATTGAGAACGCGGCTTTTGCGCTCCGGCCCCATAATCACGCGGTCAATCGAGTCGTTGAAGTCGTTCATCTCGATGCGCGTTTTTTCACGGCGCGCGGCGAGAAGGGCCGCCTCGTTGACCAGATTCGCCAAATCCGCGCCCGAAAAACCGGGCGTTCGGCGTGCCAGATTCTCGATGTTTACATCATCGCCCATCGGCTTGCCGCGCGTGTGAACACCCAGGATCGCCTTGCGGCCCAGATAATCGGGGGCGTCCACGATAACGCGCCGGTCGAACCGTCCGGGACGAAGCAAAGCCGGGTCCAGAACATCGGGACGGTTGGTCGCCGCGATCAGGATAACGCCTGCGTTCGGGTCGAAGCCATCCATCTCGACAAGCAGTTGGTTCAGCGTTTGCTCGCGCTCATCGTGACCGCCGCCCCAACCCGCGCCGCGCTGTCGTCCCACGGCGTCAATCTCATCAATAAAGATAAGGGCCGGGCGGTTTTGCTTGGCGGTGTCGAATAGGTCGCGAACGCGCGATGCGCCCACGCCCACAAACATCTCGACAAAGTCCGAGCCGGAGATATGGAAGAACGGCACGCCCGCCTCGCCCGCGATTGCGCGAGCGAGCAGGGTTTTACCCGATCCGGGAGGTCCGAGTAAAAGTACGCCCTTCGGGATTTTCGCGCCCAATGCCTGGAACTTCTTGGCGTTTTTCAGGAACTCCACGATTTCCTGCAGGTCCTGCTTGGCCTCGTCCACGCCCGCAACATCATCAAACGTTACTTTGGGAACATTATCGCCGATACGGCGCGCTTTGGACTTGCCGAAGTTCAGGGCCTGATTTCCACCGCTTTGCGCTTGGCGCAAAAAGAACAGGTAGATAATCGCGATAATGCCAAGCGCGGGCAACAATTGAAGCAGAATCAGGCCCACCACATCCATCGCGCCGGTCGGCGCGATTTCGTAGGTGACGCCATTCTGGTCCAG
>CAXUMS010000025.1:0-21023 GCA_964252165.1 uncultured Armatimonadaceae bacterium | reverse complement strand
ATTCCGACGGCAAAACCACAACGAACTTGCGATTCTTGTTCGGCGCGGTCGCGCTTGCGGTTTCGGTCAGTTCGCCTTCAAACGTTCCTTTGCGGAAAACGCCTTTAACAACGTCTTTGCTTTTGACGCTTTCCTTAAACTGGCTGTACAGCACCTGTTTCGGGGCCTCCCCAAACGGGAAAGGCCGGGGAAGAAACATCTTGGCCGCTAACACAAAAGCGACTAGTAAGACCACCGCGATCAGCGGCTTCACATAACGATTCAAAAGAAAAGCCTCCTCGGAAACGCGTCCCGCGCAAGAGAATTTATCGTGGCGGGATCGCGCCCAGCGACAGGCGCGCAGATTTGCGGCGGTAAAAATACGGGGATGAACGCCCCTGATTCGCCTGAGCCGCACCGCTCAACAGACGCTCATTATACCATGAGCGAGCGAGGCGACTTTGTCCGCGTACGGGCCTGCCAACAAACTTTCTAAACGTTGTTCAACGTGTTTTGCCCAATTCATAAAGACGCAACCGAGCGCGCAACGTTCCCGCTTACGTAGCGGTTTTCGTTTCCATCGCCGCCCCGCCGCGCCGTCTTTATCTCATACGCAAAAAGGCGGCGACGCGTCTCCCCCTCGTATGACCGGGGCGCGCCTCCGCGTTTGCCGAACAGGGTCGCCCGATGGTACACTTGCCGCGATGTTCGCCGCCGCTGACACCGCTACGCCCGATCCGCAAACCGCCCCGCCCCGCCCTACCGAAACCGTATCGGCGGGGCGGCCTGATGCGTTCTCGCCATCCGTGTTGCACGAGATACTGCCGCCCGACGTTCTGCGGGAAAACGAGCCAATGTCGCGGCATACTACGCTCCGCGTGGGCGGTCCGGCGCGCTTCTTCTGGCCCGCAAGCGATGTCAATGCGCTTGCGGACGCTTTGCCGCGCTTGTGGGCCGTGCAGATTCCGTACCTACTTATCGGTCACGGCTCCAATCTTCTTATGGGCGATGGCGGTTTTGACGGGCTTGTGATCCAAAACCGTTGTAAAAAAACGCGTATCGGCGAGATCACCTATTCGGACTGCGGCGTTTCGTTCGGCTCGCTGTACACGCAAACCGCGCTTGCGGGCTTATCCGGCTTGGAATGGGCTATCGGTATTCCCGGCACGGTCGGCGGCGCGCTTGTCTCCAACGCGGGCGCGTACCGGGGCAATATCGGCCCGCTGGTCAAACGCGTGCGCGCCTTCCACAACGGCGATGTTCTCGATTACGGCCCGGAATGGATGGGCTTTTCCTATCGCGACTCCCGTCTTCGCAACGAAACCCCGCCGCGCACCGTGGTTCTTTCCGTCGAACTTGCTCTCACGCCCGAGGGCGACCCAGGCGCGATCCAGGCGCGGGCGAAAAAGTATCAGGCGGAACGCCGTGACAAGCAACCTTTGGAGCCTTCAGCGGGTTCGTTTTTCAAAAACGTCAATGACAAGGCGTTCGCCGAGTCCCTTTCCGACTTGCCGCAACCGCTTCGCGCGGCGGGCGTTGTTCCCGCAGGCTTTTTGAATATGAAGGCGGGCTGCAAGGGCTGGCGCGAAGGCGGCGCGGGCGTATCGGAGAAACACGCAAACTTTTTGGTAAACCTCGGCGGCGCGACCGCTTGGGACTTCCGCCGCCTCGCCGACCGCGTCAAAGCCCGAATACAGAATGAGTTCGGCGTTACTATGGAAGAGGAAGTGCTTTCGCTCGGCGAGTGGCCTTAAAAATCGCTCTCGAGAGGGCAATTTAGAAAGCAATTTCTGGTTGCATCGCAAATCGCGTTTTAAAACAATTTTAAAAAGGGAACAAAGTAGCACTGTTTTTCGTCTTCACTATCACAAAAGTGCGTGATCTTTGCTTTGGTTTATTCCGAAGGTCGTCGTCTGGAGGCATCATTGCAGCTGTACCTTCAGCCCTTTTCGTTGTTTAGGTAGTCGTTCGGAAAAGGGCTACCTCGAATTTTCGCTTTCAAGGAGTTAGTTATCGTGCAGTACAGCCGCATCCGTAACCGTTCCGCGTTCACGCTGATCGAGTTACTCGTCGTCATCGCCATCATCGCGATTCTTGCCGCGATTCTTTTCCCCGTTTTCGCGCAGGCCCGCGAAAAGGCGAGACAAACCTCGTGCGCCTCGAACCAAAAGCAGCTCGTTCTCGGGGTTCTTCAGTACGTCCAAGATTACGACGAGACATTCCCTTTGACCCTGTTCAACAATGACACGCCATCGTCTGTTACGACGCCCTGGGACGCAACGCCTACCGCAAACCCAAATGCTCGTAAAAGTTTTTGGAGCAATGCGGTTGAACCTTATATCAAAGCGTTCGGCGTGTATTCGTGTCCTTCAACTGAGGAACGTAGCGACATCTTTGGCGTGGATTCGGTAGCAAGCAAGGGGGTTACTTTTTCCTACACGCTGAACGGCTACCTCAACGCCTACTCCATGGGGCAAGTTCCCGATCCTTCATCAACTATCATGGTTTCCGAGGGACTTGGCAAGATCAATATGCCCCGTTTCGCAAACGCTTTCCCGCTTGCTATAGACAGTAGCGGAAATATCATGCCCACGTTTAGCCCGGGTAATTTGGATCAGGACGCGAGTTGTAGCACGGCGGCGGGAGCTTATGGATTTGGTTTCAATTATGACTACAGCTGGTGGGTACATAATGGCGGTAGCAATTACGCCTACATTGACGGACATGTAAAGTTCGCCAAGAATCCAAGTCAGAATAGCCCTTGGGCAAGCCTTGAAGATAAAGGTCAACCAGGCGCTACAGGTCAACTTTGGGGTTACGGGGACGACGTTGCGAGCAACCCAAAACGGTATTGCGGGACGTTCTATTACTGGTACGCTCCGACCGAGCATTAACTTTGTTACAGCATTAGGAGCAACTAAATTGTTTAAACTCACTTTCGCCTCGGCTCTGACGCTTGCACTCTTGGTTATGGTAACCACTGGTTGCAAGCCGAAGGAGTCAACCACAACTACCGATGCGCCACCGCCCGGCGCGGCGGCCCGAGGCGTACAAACTGCCCCTACTACGGGTGGAGGGGCAGAAAATCCTGGTCAGACGAAACCAGCTTCTGTTCCCAACGTCACCAACTAAAGGGACGATCTGTGTCAAGCAGGTCGAATCTCAAAACGCTATGTTCTTGACATGAGTGAAAGCGCGATGCTGACTTTTTCAGTGTCGCGCTTTTTACATTTGTCTCCGAAATGCCCAAGGCGGCTTGTTTAATGACGCTTGTTATTTGTCTTCCCTCTGCATCGCCAGGTCAAACGTTTCAATTCATCAGGCGCTTAATGCAAAACGGTGAAAGAAATAAGCCGCCGCTCACATTGTTTTTGAGCGAGGCTAATGGCCCAAAACGAATGCGCGCCTTGTTTTCTAACAGCAATAGCGACGAGGAAAGGCTTATAGAAATTGCGCCTGAGATAGGCAAAGCATTCAGTAATGTGGAAAGTAAGGACGTTGAATGTGTTTTGTTGCAGTCTGAGGACGCAACAGGAAGATGGACATCATACGTGTGGCAAGAGGGCGCGCTTGTCGAATGCAACAATGAGAATATTAATAGGAGAAATGATGTGTATTTTTACTCCTGTGTTTGGCGTCGGTTGTTAATCAAGCGCTCTATCTCAGGAACGAAATACGCCTTTGACTGGGCGATGGCGCGCGGTTTGCCGGTGGACCGAACGCCGCTTGCTCCGACGCGTCAGTTTCGCAAGATTCCCGTTATTGATTACAATGTGGTCGCCCAGTTAGACCAACGCAGTTTGCTGATCGAGGATGGGCCGCGCTTGTACCGTTTCGTGATTGGCGGCGGTTCGTAATCTGCCCGCTTCCCCAGTGTGCTATACTTTGGGAAAACCTCGCCATTTTGCAACAGCAATGGCGTTGCGAGGAGACCGGAACCTTTGTCGCAGGAAGTCGCGGGCATTAGCCCTGTTCGATTAGAAAAACTCGCCCATTTGCGCGCGGCGGGAATGGACCCGTTCACGCCGGAGCGTTACGACCGCACCCACAATCTGCCCGCCATCGCCGAGCAGTTCGACGCTCTTGAAAAGGAGACCGTGCATGTCGCAGGCCGCATTATGGCGATTCGCTGGATGGGCAAGGCCGCGTTCGTCAACCTTCAGGACGAGGCGGGTAAGGGACAGGCGTATCTACGCCGCGATGATTTGCCGGAAGAACAGTATGAGGCGCTAAAAGCGGGTCTGGACCTGGGCGATTTCATCGGCGTTGAGGGCTTTGTTTTCAAAACGAAGACCGGCGAGCCATCGGTTCACGCCGCGAACGTTACGGTTCTCGCCAAAGCGTTGCGCGATGTTCCGGTCGGCAAAGAATACGAGGGCGGGACCGGCGAGGCGAATAAACTTACCGATGTCGAGCAACGGTACCGACAGCGGTATGTGGATTTGTTCGTCAACCGCGACGCGCGCGACGTGCTGGTCAAGCGTATCAAAGTGACGCGGGCCGTGCGCGAGTTTTTGGACAGCGACGGCTTCTTAGAGGTCGAGACGCCGGTTCTACAGGCCGAGGCGGGCGGGGCGTCCGCGCGCCCGTTCCTGACGCACCACAATGCGCTCGATGCAGACCTTCATTTACGGATCAGTCTGGAGTTGCCGCTCAAGCGGCTGATCGTGGGCGGTTTGGAAAAGGTGTACGAGATCGGGCGCGTATTTCGCAACGAAGGCGTTTCCACCCGGCACAACCCCGAGTTTACGCTTTTGGAGTTATACCAGGCGTACACCAACCTGGAAGGCATGATGGATATTGTGGAGCGGATGTATCTCCACATTTGCCGGGCGGTCACCGGCGGCGATACGCTCGAAACCAAAACCGCGAGCGGCGAGGCCGTGACGATTAACTTCGCCCATCCGTGGCGCCGTCTGCCTATTCTCGAAGGTATCGAGCAGTACGCGGGCGTGGGGCGCGACGCTTTCGCTGACCTGGAAACGGCGAAAGCGGCGATGGATAAACTCGGTATTGACCCGTCCCGGGAAACGCTGGTTGGCGGAATTATCGAGAAAATTCACGAGCAGTTCACCCAGCCCCAACTCATCCATCCCACGTTCTTGACCGACTTTCCGCTCGAAACGTCCCCGCTCGCGCGTAAAAAACCGGGCGATGAAACGCTGACGCGCCGGTTTGAAACGTATCTGCTCGCGCAGGAAACCGGCAATGCGTTCTCGGAAATCAACGACCCGCTTGACCAGCGCGAACGGTTCGAGGCGCAGGTCGCGCAAAAAGCCGCCGGGGACGCCGAGGCGCACCCGATGGACGAGGACTATCTGCGCGCCCTCGAATACGGAATGCCGCCGACCGGCGGCTTTGGCACAGGCATTGACCGAATCGCGATGATCTTCACCGGAGCGGAATCCATACGGGACGTGATCTTCTTCCCGCTTTTGAAACCGGAGAAATAATGGCGGAAAGGTGCGGCGACGATGACGCAGGCGCAAGCGGAGCAAAGAGTGACGCGAACCGACAACCGGCGGTTGGCCCGCGGGGTTGGCGCGGCGATGCTTTGCGCCTGCGCCCTCTGGGTGACGTGGCGCGTGACATCCGCACCCCAGGACCGTACGCTCGCCGGAAGCGCGGGCGGCGTGTACAACCTGGCGTGGTCGCCGGACAGCAAGCGGCTTGCGGTCAGCGACTGGAACGAGCTTCAGGTATGGGACGTGCAGGCTGGACATGTGGAGCGTCAACTTGGCGGCTTAGGTTCGCGCTCCCGACCCGTCTCCGTTGCATGGTCACCGGACGGGCGCACGGTTGCGAGCGGCGCGAGTGATGGAAGCGCGCTTGTTTGGGATGTAGAACAAGGCGTCCGCACCGCGTCCGCCGTTCCACAAGCAAACGACACGCTTTCCATTCCGGTCGTAGTTCCCCGCCGCCTTGCAAGCGCGCCCCCGGCAAAGTACGCGTATGCGCCGCTTCACGTCATTGCGTTTTCGCCGGAAGGCGCGCTTGCAACCTGGGGCGCAGTTCCAAATCAAGTCGAGATTTGGGATAATGCGACTTCGTGGCGCAGAATTCGCAAAATCTCCGCGCCTTTTCTCCATCAGCGTAAGTACGATGTCGAGAGCGTTTTAGCGTTCTCCCCGGATGGCAAAACGCTCGCAGTAGGCGACGGGAACCGTGTCTACCTGTGCGACGCCCTAACCGGCGAAAGGCGTAGAACGTTACCGGACGGTGACGGCGCGGAAGCGCTTTTGTTTTCGCCGGACGGTCAACGCCTTGTCGCGCAAAAGCCTCATAGCGGCTTCGTTATTTGGGACACCGCTACCTCCGGCTCCTCCCAAAAGCCACATCGCCCGTTGAACGCGCGCGGCGTGGGCTGGCACAAAGATAGCCGTACGCTTGTGGTCGCCGATAATACAACAATCGCGCTTTATGATGCCGATACCGGTAAACAAACACGCACGCTGGTGAGCCTTCCGCCCCCGCATCGTGAAACGGTGTCGGCGCAACTGAGCGTCTGGCTCCCCTCCTTGTTTCCGCACGCCCCGATGCATTACGCACGAATTACCGCCGCCGCGTTGTCGCCGGACGGCGCGACGCTTGCCTACGCGACAAGCGACTTCGGAGGCCCGGACAACCAGATCCACCTTTTGCGGCTACGTTGATGGGAAAAACCGATGATACCTAAAACCAACCGTACGGACGCAAGAAGCGGCGGCGCACGGCTTGCGGTTGTTTTAGCCCTGGCGCTGGGGCTTATTAGCGGTGGCATTTGGGTTCGATCCGCGTCGCCCGTCCGGGAACTTAACGGTCACAACGCGACCGTGTCGTCGGTTTCGTGGTCGCCGGACAGCAAGCGTGTTGCGACAGGGTCGTGGGACAAAACCGTGCGCGTGTGGGATGCGGCGACGGGAAAAACCGAGCGCATTTTGACCGCCCCCCGGAGAGAAGTCAATGCGATTTCGTGGTCGCCGGACGGCGCGCTGATTGCGGCGGCGAGCGAGGACGCGTCGGGCTATGTTTGGAACGCCAACACCGGCGCGAGCGTCGGACAGCGGTTGTTCCACCATGACAGCGTTCATGCGGTGGCCTTTTCACCAAACGGAACGTACTTGGCGACTTCGGGTCGGGGCGACCGAACGGTAAAACTATGGGACGCGGCGGTGTCAGATAATTTCGGCGTTTACAAAACGCTTGCCGGGCACGAAGGCTGGGCAGGCGCTGTCGCCTTCAAGCCGGGCGGAACAACAATGGCGACGACGGATAAGAAAGGCGTTCGCCTGTGGGACGTTCCAGGCGGGCGTTTGCTCGGCGTTTTGCCCGGTAGCGGCCCCACCCCGCATTTCGCCGCCTGGTCGCCGGACGGCAAAGCGTTCGTTTGCGGCGGCGCGTACTCGCAAGCCCGCCTGTTCGACGCCCGCGCCAAACGCGCGATAAGAGCGATAGGAAGCCCGCGCTTTAACTCGGCGGCGTTCTCCCCGGACGGCAAAACCTTTTTAACCACGGGTGATTTTCGCGTGGAGTTGTGGGACGCGCGCACCGGCAAACTCAAAATCGCGTTGGTGCGCCCCGGCCTGGCGCTGAGGCGGTGGCCTTTATGGGTTTTGCGCTGGGTTCCCGCGCTCCGCCCCGCTCGCGCCCGGCCCGTTCAGATCCACGCGGCGGCGTTTTCTCCCGACGGCAAGCGGATTGCCTTTGCGCACGACAACAAAGTTACAATACTTCCCGCGCCGTGACCGTTTTTGGTCACGCGAACCCGCCGCGCCGTTTCGGGTATGACAAGGCGAAAGCCGCTTCCGTTGCATCGGAAACAAATAGGAACAATGACGACCCAACTTAGCCGTTCGAGACGCGCCGCACTGGCAATTGGCGTTGTTATGGTCGCGGCGATTGCGGGCGGATGGCTCTGGGTTCGCTCATCGCCTTCCCTTCGCGTTTTCTCCGGTCATACGGGGGCGGTTACCTCGCTTGCCTGGTCGCCGGATAGCGCCCATTTGGCGACGGGTAGCCGGGACAAATCCGTGCGCGTATGGAACGTCGCGACCGGCGAAACCGAGCGAATACTTCAGCGTTCCCCCCAAGGGATTGATAGCGTTTCGTGGTCGCCGGACGGGGCGCGCATCGCGGCGGCAAGCGGCGCGGACGCTTCGGCGATTTATCTTTGGAACGCCTTTACCGGCGCGCCGACCGGCCCGCGTTTATCATTCGGTGACGATCTTAGCGGCATCGGTTTTCGTCATGCGGTTGCGTTCTCGCCGGACAGCAAAAGAATCGCGGGCGCGGGCGGAACGAACGGCGCCGTGAAGATTTGGAATGCACAATCGTTCCGAGAAGAGCGCGAACTCCCCGACCACGAAGGCTTTGCAAGTCTTGCGGTCTTCTCCCCCGAGGGTCGCGCTATCGCGACCGCCGATGAGGACGTTGTTTACGTGTGGGATGCGGCGAGCGGCGAGCAACGACACGTTCTTCCCGGCGATGGCGCAACCCCTGAATACGCTTCGTGGTCGCCGAGCGGCGATACATTTATCTGCGGCGGCTCCTATTCACAGCCGCGCTTATACGACGCCCGAACGTGGCGGGTGTTGTACGCGCTTCCACGCCGCTTCAACTCGGTCGCGTTCTCGCCGGACGGCGCGTTTCTTGTCGCCGCCGACAATTCTCAGATAGAACTGTGGGATGCGCGCACCGGCAAACGAAAACGCGTCCTGGTGCAAACTGGCTCCGCGCGTCCGTGGTGGCCGAAATGGTTGTTGCGCTGGGTTCCGGCTCTCACGCCTGCAAACGGCGCGTCCGCTCCGCGAATTGGGTCGGCGGTTCTTTCTCCCGACGGTAAGCAGCTCGCGTATGCGACCGGCGCGACCGTACGCCTCGTTCCCGTCCCGTAGCGACTTTTCAACGAAAAAGCGGGCCACAGGCCGTTTTGGGTACCATAGATCAGACAAATTAGACGGTGCGGCGCGTGAAAGGGGCATCAGGCCCCGCGCGCCGCGCTGTGAAAGGTTCCCCCTACTATGCCCGATCCGCGCGTCGCCAAACTCGCCGACGTTCTTGTTTCCCATTCGACCCGCTTGCAGGCGGGCGAAAAGGTTTTGATCGAAACCTTCGACGCCCCCGACGAGATTGTGATCGCGCTTCTGGACCGTGTCGCAAGCGCGGACGCGCTTGCGTTTGTGGAAACGCGCTCGAACCGCGTTCTGCGCTCGCTTTATAAGAACGCGACCGAAGCGCAGATGATTGAAACCGGCGCGCAGGAACTCGCCCGCATGCAGGGCATGGACGCGTACATCGGTTTGCGCGGGAGTAACAACGCGGTGGAGATGGCGGATGTGCCGCCGGAAAAGATGGATTTGTACCAGCGGCACTGGTGGAAAACCGTCGCCGATCAGCGAATCAATCATACCCGCTGGGTCGTGCTTCGGTATCCGTCGCCCGCGTTCGCGCAGGCGGCGGGCATGAGTACCGAGCAGTTCACGGATTTCTACTTCGACGTTTGCACGCTCGACTACGCAAAGATGGCCGACGCGCAGGAACCGCTCAAAGCGCGCATGGAGAAGGCGGACCGCGTGCGCCTGACCGGCGTCAACACGGACTTGTCGTTCTCGCTCAAAGGTATCGGGGCGCAACCGTGCGCCGGGCTTCGCAACATCCCGGACGGCGAGTGTTTTTCCTGCCCGGTGATAAATAGCGCGAACGGCGTGATCCATTTCAATGCGCCGACCATCTATCAAGGCAAGCCATTTGATAACATCCGCCTGCGTTTGGAAGACGGCAAGGTGGTTGAGGCGACCGGGAGCGATACGGTTGGCCTGAACAAGATTCTGGACAGCGACCCGGGCGCGCGGTTTATCGGCGAATGGTCGCTTGGCTTCAACCCGTACATTTTGCACCCGATGCGCGATATTTTGTTCGACGAGAAGATCAACGGCTCGTTCCATTTCACGCCGGGCAACGCGTATGAAACGGTCGGCAACGGCAACAAATCGCAGGTTCACTGGGATATGGTGTTTATCCAGCGCCCGGATTACGGCGGCGGCGATGTGTTCTTCGACGACGAACTAATCCGGCGCAACGGCTTGTTTGTGCCGAAAGACTTGCAAATGCTAAACCCCGAAAACCTCGCGGCGTGAGGACAGGAGAAAGTTTTAACTACAAAGACACAAAGAACACAAAGTTCAGAAGGGGAAGAAACAAAAAGTAATTTTGCTTTGTCTTCTTATCTCTTCTTTGTGTCCTTTGTGTCTTTGTAGTTAAAACTTCTTCCGCCGTCGCATCAGCAAGGCGAAGGGCAAAAGCGGCAGGGCGAGGGCGAGCGCACTGGGTTCCGGGACGGCGACGGCGGCTTGCAGGCGGCCCGCGATAACGCTGTAGCCTTGCGCGTTGGGGTGGAAGTTGGGGAAGCCGCTTCCGGCTGGATCTTGGCTTTGGATGTTGGTGTAGGCAGTCTCATTGCCCACAAACGGGGTGAAGATGTCCACGTAAGTCGCCCCATACGTCGGCGCGAGGGACTGGAACAGGGCGTTCTCCCGCTGCGTGATGCGCGTCGAATAACCGGCGAGCGGATTGGGATTTAGGCCCGCGAACGGGTCCGGATAACCCAGAAGGAAAATGCGCGCTTGCGGGGCGGCGGCCCGAACCCGGCTGAGAATGTTGTCGTAGTTGGTTTGAACCAAAGCCAAACGGTCGTTGATTAACGTTTCGCGGGTGGCGAGGTCGGCGGCTTGAAACTGTGTGGAAACGAACAGATTAAGGAGATCATTGCCGCCGACCTGGAGGGTGACGTAATCCACGCGGCTTGCCGCAAGGGCGATTGCGGCGGCGCGCTGTTCGTACACGGCGATCTGGGACTGGTTCCCCGTGCCGGTGTAATTCAGATTGTACGCCGAGGCGGGCGGGCCGGAGCGCAAGGATTGCGTGGTTTCGCCCGGCGTGGCAAGGCTGGTAAGAGACGGGCGGACGTTGTTATTGCGGGTCGCGAGGTAGTTGGCGAACAGGCTCACATACCCCATGTCACCCAAACCGGCGGGCGTGGTCGCCTGCGACGTGTACCCGTAGGCGTAACTGTCGCCGAGCGCGATATAGTTTTGCGGGGCCTGCGCCCGCGCGGCGTGAGATAATGCCGCGCAGGCAATTCCGGTAACAAACAAGGAGACGGAAGCGCCACGGAAACGGGCGCGAAGCGAAGACATAAACAAAGCCTTTCACGTACGACGAAACAGGAAATGCGTGGTTAGAATACCTCGCGGATTTAAATCGCCTTCGAGCAGGCGGCCCGTTGTGAGGTATTTCACACCGGGCCGCCCATCGCTTAACCGGCGTTATTTACTTTATCGGTTTGCGCGGCAGTTTTTCGTCGCGCTGGGCGGTGTTGTATAGGAAGGCGGCCATAATCGTTGCGGCTTGTTTCAGATCCGCTTCCTGAATACGGTCGAAAACGTCCTGATTGGTGTGGTGGGTTCGCGTGTCGTAGTCAATCTCGTCCTGAATGAACTGGAAGCCGGGCAAACCGACCGCATCGAACGGCACATGGTCCGTGCTTCCCGTGTTGCTGATGGTGACGGTTTGCGCGCCCAGGTCGTTAAACGGCTTGAGCCATTCGGCGAAGATCGGCATCACGGCGGCGTTTCCCTGACACCAAACGCCCCGGATTTTCCCGGTTCCGTTGTCCAGGTTGAAGTAGCCGGATAACTTTTCGTGTTCGGGTTTCGTTGTTAAAACGCCGCCTGTAACCGTTCCGAAATGCTCGGCGACATAGGCGCGAGAGCCGTATAGCCCCTGCTCCTCGCCGCTCCACAGCGCGATGCGGATGGTCCGGCGCGGCGCGAGGCCGAGGGTTTTCAGGATGCGGACCGCCTCCATGCAAACCGCGACACCTGCACCGTTGTCAGTTGCGCCGGTTCCGGTATGCCACGAGTCCATATGCGCGCCGCACATGACGATCTCGTCTTTTTTGTCCGTGCCGGGAATTTCGGCGATAGTATTGAACGCCATTCCTTTGTCCAGGTCGGTCAGGAATGTTTTGAGCGAAAGCGACAGTTTCAGCGGTTCGCCCGCCTGCGCGATACGAACCAGGCGATTGTACTGCTCGGGGGAAACGGCGATTTGCGGGACCATCTTCCTGTATGCGCCTTCGCTACACGGCGAGATGCGTTGCTCGCGCGGCGTGTCCGGGGCCTGCGGAATGGTCGCCTGTTGAACCGTTATCGTGCCGTCCGCGCCGCGTCCGGCGGTGAGGATCGCGGCGGCGCCTTCATCGGTGGCGAACTTTTCGCGCACCGATGCGAACCTCCGGGCGGCAAGCCGCGCGGCGACAGCGGGATCGGGCGGCGCGGCGGGCGGCGTTTGCGGCGGCGCCGGGGTCGCGGCGGGCGGCGCGGTAGCGGGAGGCGTAGACGCGGCGATTTTTGCCAACTCATCCTCGGTATAGCGCGCACTGTCCGGGGTGAACTGCGCTGTGACAACGACCGGGGCGGAAACAAGCGCAAACTTGCCTTTGAGCTTGCCCTTGTACTTGGCAAGCCCCGCCTCGTCGGTCGCATCAATGTACACGGCATCCGCAACCGTCGGCTGTTTGTTCAGTCCGGGCGACCATGCCTTTGGGTAGGCGATCAGCGGAATGCCCTGCGGCTCGGTTACCTGAAGCGAAAATTGATCCAACGCCCAGCCGCGCCCGAACGGTCCCCACGCTTCCTGATGGGCGTTCACAAGCCCCCAGCCCGTGAGCTTTTCCGCTGTCCACGTGTTGGCGCGTTTCAAGTTCGGCGATGCGGTCAGGCGCGGCCCGATAACATCCGTCAGGTAGGATAGCGTGGTCATGAGTTGCGAGCGATTAATACCCTCGTCACGGATACGCGCGATAACATCGCCCTCAGTCGTCTCGGCCTTCGCGGCGACCACGGCAGGCGCAGGGGCGGTTTGCGCGTGAACGGGCGCTACGAAGAACGCGCCGGGCAAAAGAAGAGCAAGCGTCGCGGCGGCTAATGGCAAGGGGCGATAAGCGGAAAGGAAGGTCATGCAGAAGGGGCCTTTGTTACGTTTTCTTTTATTTCCACAGCGACGTCGCCTTTTCCTATCGCCGCAGGCGTACGAGAAGACCACGCGCGAAGGCCGTTCAAAAAGAAGGAAGGAAAAGCGAGTAAGCATTGCGAATGGAAGGGGAACGTTCGCGCGTCCAATTTGAACACGCGGCGCAACTGTAACTGTCACGGAAGGAAGTTCGTCTTATGCATCTTGGTTTATCGCCTCGGGGTCTGCCCTACCCCAAACCGCCGCGCAAGCGGTTCGTCTTAAGGACCGCCGCGTCGGTTGTCCTCGGCCTCGCTCTCGGGGCCACCGCGTTTGCGCCATCCGAAGCGCAGGCCAATGTGGTCTATAGCGGCGCGGTCAACTTCGCTATTCCCAATACCAGTGTCGGCTTTTACTTGAACCTCATTGACGGTACGACGTTTACTGGACCAGGAACGTTTCCCACCTTCCCCGGCCCTGGTGGGAACTTTGACTTTAATGTCTATGGGACAACGACTTGGTCTTTGTTCCCGCCCACCACGTCGGGCCAGGAATCCACCGTTCCCACGACCAGCAAAGGCTGGGTGGGGGCTACCACAACCGGCCCTGCGCTCGCGCTCACGTCGGGTACGCTTATCGGTCCGTCCAGTACATTCACCACGGTCTCGTCCACCGCAAACCTGACTGCTGTTTCCGAAGCCTTGCTTGGCTTCCGGTTTCGCAACGAAGGCGCGACTACCGCCGCGACGGATGACACGGTTCATTTCGGTTACGTGCGTTTGCAACTGGTAAATGGGCAACCAGGAACGCTTGTGGATTATGGTTACGAGTCCACGCCAAATACGGCTATCGCGGCGGGCGCGGGAGCCGCTGCCGTGCCGGAGCCGGGAACGCTCGCGCTTGTCGCGCCCGCTCTCGCCGGTATGATCGCCCTTCGTCGTCGCCGTCGCGCCGGTGAGTAAAGCCGCGCGACACGGTAGTTAAACAAAGAAGTGAAAATTATGAAAGTGAAATCGGCGCGAAGCGGCGCCCGGTAACGCCCCCGTCCCCTCGCAGGGCCGGGGGCGTTGTCATTTTTTGCCTATACCCGAACGACGCCACGGTACGCACCTGGTTCCACGGCATATCCGGGGAACACCTTCGCGATATTTTGCGTTTGAAGGTGCTTTTGCGCGACTTCCGCGAACACGGTGCGGAAGTCGGTAGTGACGGCGAGATCGCGGTTTTCGTAGAGTTGGCCGTCGCCGAGGCCCGGCCATTTCCCGAGAACCTTGCCGCCGTTTACCGCTCCGCCGATGGCGAAGAAGCAGGTCGCGTGACCGTGGTCGGTTCCCAAACCGCCGTTTTGCCGAACCGTGCGCCCAAACTCGCTCATGGTCAGGATAACGACATCGTCCATATGGTCGCCCAAGTCGGCGTAGAGCGCGGCGACCCCCTGCCCGAACTCACGTAGCCGCTGGGCGAGTTGTCCCTGCCCGGTTCCCTGATTGACATGGGTGTCCCATCCGCCCATTTCGGCGAACGCAACCTCGACGCCCACATCGGCTTTGATAAGTTGCGCGATTTGCTTGAGCGATTCGCCAAATTTTCCGCTGGGATATTGCGCGCCCGCCGAGGGCGTGTACGAGCCAGGTTTGACGGCTTTCAGCATTTTGATAGCCTCGAACGATTCTTTGCCCGGCCCGTGAAGCACGTCGCCGACCGCCTTGTCATAAAGCGTCTCGAACCCGCCCGCCGCTGTCGGGGAGCCGCCGCCGCCCATCATCAGCGCGGCGGCGGTCATGCCATCGTCCCCGCCGCCATTGTTAGCGACGCCGCGCCGTTGCTGGCGCCGGTTGTTACCGCCGCCGCCGGGTAATCCGGTTTCCGTCACGCCGAACGAGCGCAGGTCAGGAATAGCGAGCGCGCCCGCATCACCCTGCAAAGAGCGCGGCATCGCGCCGCCCAACGCGACCGCGCGGAACGGCGTCGCCCGCTTGGCGCGGTCTTCCGGGCAGTTCGTCACCACCCGTGACAACCAGCCGTCCGGAACGCTTTTTCGTCCCGGCGTCGCCGATTCCATATAATCCTGCGCGTCGAAGTGCGAGCGGGTTGTGTCGGGCGAGCCGCACGCATGGATGGGTGCGAGATGTCCGGCCTGATAGATCGGCAAAAGCGGCGCAAGCGCAGGGTGCAAACCGAAGAAGCCATCCAAATCGAGGACCGTGTCCGCCTTGCGCGCTTTATCGGGCCGCGCGATACCGAGGGTGGGACGCAACCGGTACAGGTCCGGGTCGCCGTGCGGAACCACCATCGAAAGGCCATCGGCGGCCCCTCTCTGGAAAATGCAGATCAGCGTTTTGCCGCGCTTGCCCGCGCCGCCCCCCGGTTCCGCGCCAAACACCGCCCGCCGCAGAAACGATGGTCCCAGAACCGGCGCAAGACCAATGGACGCAAGGGCGACGCCGCCGTTTTTGATAAATAACCGTCGTGTAACGTTCATAGTTTTTCGCTTTCGGAAGGAGAAGGGGAAGAGAAAAGAGGCCCCTAACCCCCAATAATGGGGGGACAAGAAGCCCCTCGCCAAAGGTTTACCGTTAGGCCGAAAGGTGAAGGCGTCGTCGTATGGTTTTTCTTGTCCCCCCATTATTGGGGGTTAGGGGGCTTGCTTCTCTTCTCTTTTATCGTCGCTGGAACTCCGGCGATCCTAACACCAGAGCGGCAAGTCGGGCCGCAGACGGCGTGGCGCGGGCGTCGGCGTCTTCAGGAATGGCGCGGGCTTGTTTTAAAAGCGTCGCGCGGGTGGACGGGGCGATGTCGCCATACAGAAACCGATCCGCAAATGCGTTGACGACCTTTTCCGGCGCGACGCCCATGTCGGTTGGAATGGCGCTCGCGGGCAGGGTCACATCATTTAGTTTGCCGCCGGTCAGGGCGAGGGCGAAGTTGAGCCGCGAGATCAGCGCGCCCGATGATACCCATTTGCGCGAATCTTCCGGGTATCCGGTCGGGGCCTGGTACTGGAACAACGGCTGGCCCATTGTCGAAACTTGCCCGGTCAGGGTTCGGGTTGCATTCGCCCCCGCCCCGCCCTGCCCCGCCTTGAACGCCAAGCCGGATTCGCGGGGCCGTGTCCCCCCGGACAGGTCATACGTCCCGCCCAGCGCGCGGGCGGAAGACACCGCGTACTCGAACGGCGATTTGATTTTCTGACGGTACGAGGCGCGGGAAAAGAACTCAGGCGAGGTGACGATGGTCCGCACAACCTCGCGTATATCGCCGTCGGTTTTCTTCCATGTCGCGACGCACTTGTCTACAAGCGAGGCAGGCGGGTTATCCGATACCAACCGCTGGCACAATTTGGTCGAGATATGCAGCATGGTCGCCGGGTGCGAGGCGAGAGTATCCAACACTAACTCGCCGTCCTTCTCGCCGCCGCCTGCGGGGATCGTATGCCCGAGAACGATCTTCGCGCCGTTGTCGTGGCGGCGCGCCGTGAACTGGAACTCGCCGGTTTGCCGAGCGACGCCCCAGCCGGTCAAACAACGCGCGACCTCTTGAACGTCCTTTTGCGTATAGCCGCCGTCCACGCCGAGCGTGTGCAACTCCATAATTTCGCGGGCGTAGTTTTCATTGACGCCGCCCGCGCCCCGCTTGGGCGCGGCCTGCGCGAGCATCGCATCCGCATTGCCGCTTGCGGCTTGCCGGGCGATTACCGCCTCACGAAGCCGTTCCCGGCGCGGATTGACTGGTTGCGGGACCTGCGACTGCGCGTTATCCAGGTACACGAGCATCGCGGCGCTGTGCGCGGACGCGCCCAGCAAATCGCGGAATTTGGCAAGCGGGTATTTACGGGCGACATCGCGCTCATCGGCGATTTTGTAGGCGCGGCATGCGTTCTTTCGCATATCAATGTTGAAGTGGTTGGACCAGAAATCCGCCATTACCTCGTTTAACTGACGGTTCGATTCGGTCGCGCGCACCATCTTGGCGACGGTCATCTGCACCGCTCCGGAAAGAACGCCCTCGCGCCCGCCGCGCTTGGCCTGCATCATTTCGCGCAGTTCGGTTCGCTGGGCGGGAGATAAGTTCTGGTACAGCGCGCCCAATTTTTTCCCTTTACCGTCGCCCGCGCCGTTCGGCGCAAGATCGCCCGGCTTCATTTCCGCGAGGGCGCTTGCGGCGTCCCTGTCGCCGTTCTTTTTGGCGTTCTCTTGCGCCATAGCGGCGAACTGCTTCAATTTGACGCCGTTCTTCAAGCCGTCATAGTAAGATGACGCAAGCTCCGCGTTCGACATTTGCAGGGCGGTAAATGGCGCGAGTTTCGCTTCAACCGCGCTGTCGTCAATGGCTTCCGGCTGTAGCTGGCGCGCGATATACGCACCAAGTCCCATCGCTTTAACCTTCTCGACATCGCCGGGACGCGGACCGAACCCAATGCGATTTAGGGCGTGGACGATGCGTTGCTCCTCAGTGAGCGGCGTGTTGTCGGTGAAGTTGGTTTGCGTGGTCGGGGCGGGAGCGGATTTAACAGCGGCGGACTTCGCCGTTATCTTCGCTGCGGGCGGGGCCGCAACCGCATACGCGGCAACCGCAAAACCGAGCGCGGCGGCGCGGGGCGCGGTCAAGAACGGAAAGGTCGGTTGATTTTTCATAGCGGGCTGAAGGCTCCTCTGGCAACGAGCGAGAACGGGAAGGTTATCTGCCTATACGGACGCGCAACCCGCTTGCAAGGTTCACTGCCACATCATTGTATTTCGGCGCACAAGCAGGCATAGGCGCTGGTTTCATCGTATTTAACCGTAGCGGCGACGCTGAGCGCGTCCTCTTTACCCGCCTTTCATTACCGAGATTAAGAGGAGTACACCCGATGACCTGCCCCTACTGCGGCGCGTCCAATGATGACCGCAATTCGATTTGCGGCAAATGCTCGAACGTTCTGACCCAGCAAGCCCCGCCGCCCGGAATGTCACCGTACGGGGCGAACAGCGCGGGCGGCTTGATTCCCTACAAGAACAGTCCCGCGCTGACATCGTACTATCTCGGTTTGGTGTCGCTGTTTCCGTTTTTGGGAGCGGCCTTTGGCGTCGCCGCCGTGATTCTGGGCGTCAAGGGCTTGAAAAAGTTCAAGGAAACGCACGAGGTACGAGGCCGAACGCATGCCTGGGTTGGTCTGGTATGCGGCGCGCTGTTCGGCCTGTTCAACCTCTTGTTAACCGCCGGTCTCGTGGCCGCGCTCCTGTCGAGGCCGTAATACTAAAGGCTCAAACCCCTATGTTAGAAGTAATCAATCGCGTTCTACTTGAAGAATGGGACCCTATCGGCGTCGGAGACGACCCGGACGCACAGGACGAGTACACGCATGAAGCGTCGCATGTTTACGCTTTGCTCGTGAGCGGCGCATCCGCGGATGCGATTGCTAATTACCTGTGGCGCGAAAACCAGGAACTGCATAGCATGTATATTGGCGAGGTGCGGGTAAAAGCCATCGCGCTCAAACTCCACAAACTCTTTAACGGTTCGCATCTCCTCGTTTGAAGTTCCCGCCCAGTGGCAGGGTCCGAACGTGCGGCGGGCCGAAGAAACGGCGCGGCCACACGGCGAATCGAGGATTCTCTTATGCTTTCACATCGCGTTTCGATTTTAGGACTGGCGGGCGTTTTTCTTCTGGGCGGGACGATAGGCCTGCGCGCGGCGAGTTTGCATCAAACCCCGCAAGAGCCGCCGCGCCCGGTCCCCAAGCCGCGCCCGATTCTTCCGCCCCGGCCTATGCCGATGCCGCGCCCCATCCCGTTGCCCCCGCCCCGCACAACCGGCGTTGTCGTCATTAAGTCGGTGACGGTGAACGCGGTCGTGCGCGACGGCGTCGCGGAAACCGAGGTGTCGCACATTTTCGAGAACCGCACCGACGCGGTACAGGAAGGCGATTTCGTTTTCCCCATCCCCGCTGGGGCGAACGTTTCGAGTTTCGCGCTCTACGACGGCGAGAAGAAAATGGACGCGCAACTCCTGGATAAAGATCAGGCGACGCAAACGTACGAGGAGTTTGTGCGGCGGCGACGCGACCCGGCCCTGCTGACGTTTCAAGGCCGCGAAGCGTTGCGCGCGCGGTTGTATCCCGTTGCGCCCCATTCGGAGCGGCGTATCACGCTCAAGTTGGTGACGATCCTGCCGCGCGAGGGCGATGCGCGAAAGTACGCATGGACGCTCGCCGGGCCGCAGTTTTCCGCCTCGCAGAAACCCGAGTTTGTTTCCGTCCGGGTTGAGGTAAACGGCGCGCAACCAGTCGGGAATGTGTACTCGCCCACCTACGAGGTAGGACTGCGCCGCGACAGCGAAAGCAAGATTGTCGCGACATGGACATCGGACAAAAACAACGGGGCGACGCTCGCGGAGAATCCCGAGTTCGCCCTGTACATCACGCCCAAAAGCGGAACAGGCGGCGTCGCCCTGTCCGCTCTGACATTCAGTCCGGTTTCTCAGGTCGCGAGCGCGACCGGCGCGGGCCTGGCGCGAACCGGCTACTTCCTCGTGGTCGCATCGCCCACGCTCACCGAGGCGGCGCGGGCCAATCTCGCCCCGCGCCGTGTCGTCTTAGTAATGGATCGCTCCGGCTCGATGCAGGGCAAGAAGATCGAGCAGGCCAAATCCGCGCTTCGCTTCGCGCTCGGTAAACTGCGCCCGCAGGATCGGTTCAATATCCTGACATTCTCCGACAACGTGGAAATGTTCTCGCCCAACGCGCTTACCGCAACGCCTGAAAACCGGCGTAAGGCCGAGGCGTTTGTGGATGATATTTCCGCTGATGGCGGAACCAATATCGGCGATGCGCTCAAGGGCGGTTTGGCGCAGTTCCCGGAAAAGGCGTCGGGCAACACGCTTTTATTCTTCACGGATGGCTTGCCCACGGTCGGCGAGCGTTCGCAACCGGCGATTGTCAAGAATGCGGTCGCCGCGAACGGAAACAAAACGCGCGCATTCGTGTTCGGCGTGGGCTACGATGTGGATGTGCCGTTCCTGGACACGGTTGCGAAGTCCCTCCGAGGCGATGCCGACTACGTGCGCCCGGACGAGGATCTTGAGGTCAAAACCAGCCGGTTTGTCGCCAAAACATCGTCGCCGGTTCTGGAGAACCTGAAGATAAACATCAACGGCGCGCAGGTCAGCGAAATGTACCCGCGCCCCGCCGATCTTCCCGATTTGTTTTTAGGCTCGCAACTCGTTTTGACCGGACGCTACCGGCCCGGCGACTATGGCGACACTGTTAACATCACACTGACCGGCGAGGCCAACAACGTCCCGCAATCGTACACGCTGGCCGCGAAGTGGTCGCCCGCGAACACGTCGTCGGACTTTTTGCCGCGCCTGTGGGCGGGCCGCAAGATCGGTTACCTTCTTGATGACTTGCGTTTGCGCGAAGACCCCACGGTCCGCAAGGAGATCACCGAGCAGATTATCGCGCTCTCAAAAGAGTACGGTGTACTGACGCCGTTCACCGCCCTTTTCGTGCCGGAGCCGGGCGACGGACAAGTCGCGTTGCAGGACAGCCTGAACCTGATGGCGCGCGGTAACCGTCGCGCCGGTAACGTCACCCAGGGCGTCATAGACCAGAACGGCTTCCGTGTGGACAGCACAGCGAATAGCGCACTTGGAGCCTACGCGCCCGCCCCTGCGGCGGCGGGCGGTTTCGGCGGCGGCGCGGGCGCAAGCGGCGGACGGCAGGGCGAAGCCGCCGTGAACGCAAGCCAGAGCGCGCGGGCCTACCGTAGCCAGAGTGTGGTCGGTAACGCCCAATCCATCAACAGCAAGGCCGGAGCCGAACAGGAGCAGGACGCCAAACTTGCGCGCCGCATTCAAAATGTGGCGAACCGGACCTTCTACCAAACCGGAACCCAGTGGACGGACGCAGGCTTTGACCCCGCCAAACAAAAAGACGTGGTGAAAATTAAACTCTACTCGCCCGCCTACTTCGCCCTTACCCGCCGCAACGCCAACCTCGCGCGCTGGGCCGCCCTCGGCGAAAACGTTGTGATCGCGGCAAACGCGACGCAAGCGGTCCAATTCGGCAAAGAAGG
>CAXUMS010000024.1:0-41729 GCA_964252165.1 uncultured Armatimonadaceae bacterium | reverse complement strand
GACAATCGAAAGATTCGAGAAATGGCTTGCTGTACCTCCAAGCCGAATTTACAGAAACAATATTACGCCCCTTCTGAACACCGCTTGGCGACATCTCAGCACCGTGCCAGAAGGCGCAACTCTGTACGACCTGCTTACACGCGCGGACGCGCCTTGCTCCACAGAAGCGGCTGGCGCGACTCGTCTCGCCTTCGAGGTGGAGCGTTACTGTCATACTGTCACGTTCCCCTCACTCCAGCACGTCGCTACCGATCTCGGCTACCGCTGGGAACCACGCTTGCGACGCTGGTTCCGAGAAGGTTTTTTCGATGGCATCACCAGGGACGGTGATCGGTTTCGACCCGGCAAGGCGCGTAGTAGCTCGAAACTCCCAATGGAATACTACTACGCCGCGTGGAAGGCGTTGCCACCGAAAGCGGATGCAAGCGGACATGATCCTTTCGCCCCGTACCGGCCTACGACACGTGATGACGTTGAGACGCTTCTACGCGCAAAACTCGATGCGATGCACCATCTCTACAAAAAATGGAACGCCACACGAACCGTTAACCTGCGGCTTCGCAAGCGACCCATCGACATCACACAATTATTCTTGCCGATTGGTGAAAACGCTACATACGCCGATGCGTTTGCCACGTTCCTCAACGCCGAGCGCGTCGCGCGACTCGCAAAGTGGAAGTCAGAGCGGTAAGTTCCAGCGGAGCGACGTGTTCTAACTGGCGATACGTTGCTCGCGGTTTATCAGGACGCCGATCAAGAGGACATCGTTCACCAACGCAACCAGGCGAATCGGGAGGCGGCAGATCAGGGCGACAAGTGGGACATGGATGGTATGACGGTTCTTTTGCGGCTGTCGCTATCCGGCGTGGGCGTCGGCACGAGTGGAGCCGAGCAACTCCTGCTCGCAGCAAAGACGACGCCGGGGGATCGGGTCGTCGTCAGTCCGCTCTACACATTTGATGAGCGGTTGCCCCCGGACGAGCGGCGAACGCGCCAGCCAAGCCCCGAGCAACTGCTTTACGCGGCGCGGGCCGAGCTTCTCCGCATTGGTAGCGAGGGACAAGGCGGGCTTATCTGGATTACGGTGCGGATGCGCGACAACCCGGCTCAAGTGGATGACTATCTTTACCCGTCATCGCTGGCGCGGCCTTTCTACGACGGCGAACGGATCACACTTGACCCTGATCCCAACGACGGGTTCGGGCAACAGCAAGCGGCGACGGTGCGCGACATCACCCTGACGCTCGACAAGGCCAAGTCGGGCTACCATATTATCGCTAACTACCTTCGTAGAGCATTCTACGCGGCGGAAGGCGTACCGCTGTTTTCGACGAGAACCGACACCTTGCCCACATGGGACTGGAGCGATCCTTTCGTGGCGGCGGCGCTTGCTCCCGACTCTCCATTGGTCTTGATACTGCACGACGAAACGACAAGTGAGCGGACAAACCGTTTCGAGGCGGATCTGCTGGCTCCGCTCTTGGGGAGCATCACGTCTTGGAATGAGGAAGCGGCGACGGTGACAAGCTCGGTAAGTGTGGGCGTTGTCGCAACGCACCGCGCCCAGCGTTCCCTGCTGGCGGCGCGCTTCCCCTTGTTCGCTGCCGGGATAGGCACGGTAGACGCGATGCAGGGAGCGGAGTTCGATGTTACATTTCTTTCCTGCACGGAAAGCGACGCGGATTACATCGGCGCGACGGGCGGATTCGTGCAAGCGCCGCAGCGTTTGAATGTCGCCATTTCGCGGGCGCGCAAGAAGGCGGTCGTGATCGCCTCGCGTTCTGTCCTGCTCGCGATGACGGCGACGGATGCGTCGGCTGATGGGAAGGTGTCGCCGGGGTTCATGGCGTTCCAGGCGCTTCGGCAAATCTGCGACAAGCTGCTCTGGTCGGGACAACGTGACGGGCGACACGCCGAGGTGTGGGGGAGCTAAAAAGTTTTAGAAATTTATCCGCTTTTTCGATGCCAGGTTTTTCAAAAGCGCACGATAACAAAAGTATAACCCCGCTGACAAGCGGTTCCGAGGTGAGTTAACGTGCAAATGGTTCCTATGCTCCTCCGTGTGCCGGAAGTAGCCGAGATGCTGAGCATCAGCCGAAGCAAGGCGTACGAAATGATCAAACGGGGTGCGCTACCCTCCGTCAACATCGGCGGCAGCGTTCGCGTTCCCCGCGAATTGTTAGAACAAATGGTGCGCGAAGAAACGCGCCCGTGGTTAGCGGAGACGACGAAATGATGACAAAAGAGATGACAAGCCGAACGAAGGAAAAAACGGAGACGCCCCCGCCGCAAAAGCGCGGGCATCGTGAAAGCACCGTCGTACAACGGGCGGACGGCTCGTGGATGGGGCAGGTGTCGTTTCCAAACGCACCCGACGGCTCCCGTGTTCGTAAAACGGCGTATGGTAAAACCCGCGCCGAGGTCGTGAAAAAGATCAAGGAGCTGGAAGCCGTGCGTACCACAGGCATACCGCTTCCGACCAAGGATGTCACGGCCGCGATGCTCATGACGCGATGGCTGGATGAGATCGTCCAGCCCAGCCTGAAGGCAAGCACCTACCGCAGCTACGAACAAATGGTTCGGGTTCACCTCCTACCTGCGTTCGGCGCACGGAAGATATCGCAGATCGATGTCGAGATGATCGACCGGTTCCTTCAAGCCAAACTCCAGCCCGGCCCGGCGGGAGAGAAGGCGCTGTCGCCGCAGACCGTCCGCTACTTGCGCGGGCTTTTGCGCTGGGCATGGCGGTTCGGCCTGAAGTGGAAGTGGGTGGGCGGCGGCAACCTGATCACGCTTTCCGAACGCATCGCGGTGCGCAGACGCAAGTCCGTCACGCCCACCGGAGAAGAACTCGCCGCTCTGCTTGACGCTTTCAGGGAATTTCGGGACGAGGCGTTGCTCACGACCGCGCCTGGTCTGGGGTTGCGGTTTGGCGAGGTTCTCGGCTTGCGCTGGAAAGATATAAACCTTGGCGGTGCAGGTGGCGACGCATGCAACGGCGACGACGAAGTGACCGGCGGTACGGTCTCCGTTCGTTTTCAGCTTCAACGTGTCGGGGGACAACTCCAACTCACGTCGCCTAAAAGCGACAGTAGCCAGCGCACGGTTTACCTTCCGGCGTTTGTCGCCGCCGCCCTTCAAAAGCGACGAGAAACGCAGACGCAAGAACGCTTGCTCGGTGGAGCGGCATGGAGTAACCCGCTCGGATTGGCGTTCACGAACCGCGATGGCGGGCCGCTCGACCCGAGCCGTGTTCGCAAGCGTTTCAAAAAGATCATCGCCGATGCGGGAGCGACGGGTTCCTTGCGCGTGCATGATCTACGGCATATCGCCGCGTCGATACTTCTTGGCGAAGGGCTGTCGGTTGCGGATACCGCTTCCCAACTTGGTCATGCCGATCCGTATCTTGTCGTGCGAACGTACGGCCACGCGATGCCTCAGGGCAAGCGCGAAGCGGCGCAGGCGATGAACAAGGCGTATGCGAAACGCCGTGGCGGTGCAGAGACCGCCGGTTAAAATTCGAGCATCAAAAGCGCAGCAAAAAGCCCCCGGAAACGGGGGCTTTTGCTTTTCGTGTCGTCCGCGCTTCGCGCCTCATTTTGAGGTCTTGCGGGTCGCTATTTGGCAGTAGTTTGGCAGTAGTAGAACGGGGTTGAAAAGGGTTTGGCAGTAGTTTGGCAGTAAAAAAGCAGGTTTCCGTCTGGAAAGCCTGCTTTTGACCACTTATTGATACTAAATGAAAGCCGATGAGCGGATTCGAACCGCTGACCTGCTGTTTACGAAACAGCTGCTCTACCACTGAGCCACATCGGCAAAGGAAACGGTTCCCGAATCTAGCGACCCGTACAACCAGTCCCACTTTAGCATATTTTAACGGCTTTGTCCAATCCGTTCCTTTACTTCTTCGCCGCCGCTTTTGCGAGAAGGTCAAGGAGTTTAGCCGACGTCGCGGCGACCTCGCGGACACTGCGGAGGGTTTCGCGTACGTCGGCGGCGGCGGAAGGATCGGCGGTGACCGGTTCGGCGTTTGCGAGGGTTTTATCGGCGCGGGCGACCACGGAACGTAAACTATGTGCGGTTTCCTTGATGTCGGCGGCGAGGGTGGGGTCCGCGAGAAGGTCGCGCCCGCTTCCGGCGAGCGTGTCGAGTTTCGCCGTCGCGGACTTCAGGTTCGCCGCGACATCGGCAAGATCGGCGACGGTCGCTCGGGCGACCGGGGGCGCGGGGAGAAGGGCGTCGGTTTTCGTTAAAAGTTGCGAGGCGGAACGCGCGGTTTTGCGCGTGTCGGCGAGCAGGCCCGCGAGGGCGGGGCGCGACGTTCGCGCGGCAGTGCGCGCGTCGGCGACAAGCGCGGCGGCGTCGCGCGCGCCGGACGCGGCGCTCATGGACGCACGGGCGGCGTTTTCCAGCACGGCGCGCGACGCGGGCGTCGCGGTATCAACGAGGCGGGCGAGTTTCCGGGTCACATAGCTTGCGGCGCGGGCGGCGCTACGCGTATCGGCGAGCGTTGCTGTAACATCGCGGCGAACGCCCGTATCGCTCGCCGCGCCGCGCAACGCCCGGGCGGCGCCAGTCGCCTCCGTTATTAGTTGTTCGGAGCGTCCGCCAACCCGCTCCATTTGCGCGGCGACCGCGTTCAAGCGCGCGAATGCGGACGCGACATCGTCGGCGGCCTCGCCATTGACCACATCGCCGCCGTTGTTGTTCGGGCTTGCCGCAGAGGACAAAGCGTTTTGCGACGGGGGTGGGACGATGCGAACGCCGCTGGACACGCCAAACAGGGCGGGAACCGCAATATAGCGCGAGCCGGGCGGGGTGACCGCGTTTTGGGCGACTTGCAGGCGGGCGCGGGCAAGCCCGTCCGCATCTACTGTGACGGTTTCGACCTTGCCCACCATAACGCCCGCAAGCGTGACATCGTCGCCCGCGCGGACGCCGCGCGCGTCGGGGAACCGCACGGTCAGGGCGCGGGTTGGCCCCAACCCGCCGCCGAAGCGACGCGCAAGCCACCATACGGCAATCCCAACCGTTCCCGCGAGCAAGCACGCAAGCAACGCGGCGAGTAGCGATAGCGTCAGTTTTTGCAGACGCGCAACGCCCGCATCGTGGTAAACCGTATCGTGGTAAACCGCTGGGTTGGTATCAATTCGCGAAACGGGCGCGGCGGGCGTGGTCATGGGGAGCGTTCCTCGGGTACGTTAGAATAATATCTCAAGACGATGATTTACAGGCCGTCTACCGGTTATTCCCCGATTGGCGCAGGGTTACGCCCGCGCCTGAAGCGCCGTGGGCGGCGGCGCGGTTGGCGCATTAACGGGTGCGCCCAGTGTCCGCGTACGGCAAAGCGCGTGCAGGTTGCAGGGCGCCTTGTGGCGTATAATGGGTCAGCGTTTGGCGCATGAGGCTTCACCTTACCTCAACTGTTCTATTTAGCCGATAGGAACAAGGGCGTAAGCGGAACGGAGCTTTCGCCTTAGTACGTATATGCGTAGATGACGGAAGTAGTCACGAGCGCGGCGGCTCAAATCGCCGCGCGCAAGCGCCTTCGGCGGATAAGACAGGAAGCATGAAAGCGAAACGAATCGTCGGTTTGGTTGTGGCTTTGGGCTTTGTGGGCGGCGTCGCCTTTGTCAGCGGCAAAACGCTGTCTATGATGGGCAAGATGGGCGGCGCAGGCGGCGTGGGCAGAAGCTGGAACGGCATTGTCAACCCGACCGGTGAGTTCCCGGGCCGCGACCGTGTCAATATTCTGATGATTGGCAAGGACTACAACCACGATAGTAAGGGGATGCCATCCACCAAGAGAAGCCGCTCCGATACGCTGATCCTGCTTTCACTCGATATCAAGAACCGCAAGGCGTCCGCGCTTTCCATTCCGCGCGACACGTATATCCGTTCGCGTCGGGGCAAGATAAACGCCGCATACGCGCAGGGCGGGGCGAAACTCGCGATGAAAACCGTGGGCGACTTGCTGGGCGTTCAACCAGACTACTACATCGCGCTCAAGCCCGACGCGGTGAGAACGATTGTGGATTCCATCGGCGGCGTGGATGTCGAGGCCAAAGACAAGATGAAGTATGACGACCACTGGGCGGGCCTTCATATTGATCTGCCCGCCGGTCGTCAGCATATCAATGGCGAACAAGCAATCGGCTTCACCCGCTTCCGCAAGGTCAAAACCGAGGATATGCTTCCCGATGGTCGCATGGTTCGTCTTCGCAATGTCGAGCATTCCAAAGAAGAAGGCGACGATCGCCGAATGGCGCGTCAGCAACAACTTATCAAGGCGATGGTCGCCAAAGCCAAACAGCCACAGATTTTACTCGCGCACGGTGATGAACTGATTGACACCGCATTCGGGGCGATTGAAACCAACCTGGACCGAACGCAACTGCTCGCTATCGCGACGTTGTACAAAAGCGTTCAGCCCGAACAAATCCAAACCGCAACCCTGATGGGCAAAGACGGACACGCCGGGCGATTATACGTGTTTCAGCCGGATCCGGAGAAAACCAAAGCCCTGGTGGACTGGCTTATCCGGGGCGATGAGTCGGCGGTAAATAAACTGACCGTAGTCGCGGTTCAAAACGGAACCGTAGTCCCGGGCGCGGCGCGGAAAGTAGCCGATCTGCTCAAGGTCGAAGGCTACGACGCCGACTCCACCGGTAACGCCTCCGCTCCAAAACAAACCGGCGAAGCGCAAACCACGCGCATCACGTACCGCAAAGCCGCTATCGGGCCGCGCGCGGCCCGAATCGCGCAACTCTTGGGCGGCGGAACCGTGGTCAAGGAAGCGCCCGCCGCGCCGGGTTCCGCGTCGCCCACGCCGTCCGCGTCCGTGGACGATGCCGCCGATGGGCCGGATGTTACGATTGTTCTGGGGCGTGATTTGGCGCCCGCTCTCGCGCAAAGGGAAGCCCATTTATGAGCCAAACGATGACCCCGCCGCCGCTCGGCCTCGAACAAGCCCTCGCGGACCTGCCGCTCGCCGCCGACGCCAACGCGCCCCGGCGGTACCGCACGATTTTATTGTTCGGCGCGCCCGGTTCGGGCAAAGGAACGATGGGCAAGGCGCTCGGGGCAATCCCCGGCTTTGTTCACTGCGCGTGCGGCGATGTGTTCCGCACGATGGATATGACGTCGCCGATCGGCAAGGTATTCGTGGATTATTCGTCGCGCGGCCTGCTGGTCCCCGATGGCACCACGATTGCGCTGTGGAAAGAATCTATTGACGGCCTGGTCGCCGCACGCCGGTTCGCGCCGGATCGAGATCGCCTGATCTTAGATGGTATCCCGCGTAACCGGACGCAGGCCGAGATTATGCGTTCGTATATCGAAGTGGAGCGCATTTTCTATCTGGTTTGCTCGGACGAAAAATTGATGTTCGAGCGTTTGCGCCGCCGCGCGCTCAAGGAAAACCGTCTGGACGATGCGTCCGACGAGGTTATCCGCAGGCGGTGGCAGGTGTACGAGGAAGAATCCCGCGCGATTCTGGACTATTACCCGTCCGATCTAATCGAGCGCGTGGACGCTATCGGGTCGCCATTAAAGGTGTTGCACGCCATTTTGGGCGGTTTGGTGCGCTCCGGCATCAGCGACTAACAGCGCGGCTCTCTAACGCGGTTGCCGTTCGCTTTTGCCGTTCGCTTTTGCCGTTCGCTTTTGTCGTTCGCTTTTGTCGTTCAGGCTCTCCGCCCGTTCGTTACGGGGGGGGAAAGCCTGAACCGTTTTTTGTTTCTTGACCATTCTATAGGCTCCGCTTTGTTTATTGGAACATGGCGGGGTTTGGTATCGTCTTTGACAGATGAGCGTCCGGTTGTTTATAATGGCGCGATTGGCCGGGGTGCGGCGTAGCGAAGGACAAAGTTGATGATTTTTACCATGAAGCGATCACGGCGGATTTTGCGCGGGTTTACGCTGATCGAACTTTTAACCGTTATCGCCATTATCGCGATACTTGCCGCTATCTTGTTCCCGGTTTTCGGCGCGGTGCGCGAGAACGCCCGGCGCGCGGCGACGATGAGCAACCTGCGCCAAATCGGGGCCGCGCTCAAGCAGTACGAGTTGGACAACCGGCAATACCCGGACTTTTTGTTTCAGCCCGCCGCCAAATCCGATGGTTCCGGCGACTGCGCGACAGTGACCAACAACGGCGTTACGAGTTTGGTCGCGGCCCAATCCGGCGATACGGCCTGCACGATGCAACAACTCGCCGGGAAAATCAACCGGGGCGTTAGCGGCGTTAACGGAACAACCAGCCTGTACCCCGAGTATGTGCGCTCGCTCGAAGCGTTCCATAGCGCGAACAACGATATTGCGGACGCGACAAGCGACCCTGCAACCGCGCCCGCCACGCGCCTTGACACCTCCGCGACCGGACCCTGCCCGGACGACAACAGCAGTACGTGCGTTGGCGTGACGACCGAAACGCCGCTTTTTTACAAATACGACAGTTTCGACGCCAACCCCCAGATCAACCGTGTCGGCGACGATTACAAACTCGACAAAACAAAGTACCAGGTCCGCTATTCGCGTTTATGGACGCGGGAGTACAACACCCCGAGCGAATATTCAAAAGCCGTAGCGAGCGGAGACCCGAATGATCCTACCGCGACGCGCATTTACAGCAACCAGTTGTTCTGGCGCAATCCCGGTAACGACACATTTGTAACGATGGACTCGCACCATGTCACGCGTGGCAAGGTCGTGGTTTTGTTCCTGGGCGGCAACGTTAAAGTCGTGGACCCTAAGAGAGTTTTCGACAAGGCTCCCGGCTCGGGCGGCGCGGATATAGACGCATACAAACTCATTCCCACGGATTAAGTGAGCGGTCTGCTCCTTTGCGGCGAAGGGCCGGGCGGAACATTCACGGCCCGCGCGCCGTCAAAAAACAAACGAATTGAACGAGCGCAACGGGGCCTGCGTCGCCAAAACAATCTGCGGCGACGCAGGCCCCGTGCATGACAGAGTCAGCGATAAGCGCAAGCGCAAGCGCGAAGACATGGCGCGGAGCGAACCGGCAAACGGCTATGGCGGAACAAATCGACAATTTTCACGAGCGGCGAAACGGTTACCGAAACAGCGGCGAAGCGAAACGCCGTTCGCAACCGCGCCCGGTACGTCAAACCACAGCGGGTACGTCGCTTGTCGAGGTGCTGGTGGTTCTGGTGATTATCCTGCTCGGCGTTTTCACCGTGATCCAGATTTTCCCCATCGGCTTCGGGACGCTTCGCGCGACCGGCAATCGCTCGTTTGCGAACCGTCTGGCCCAGCAGGAGATCGAGCGTGTCCGCTCGGAATCCGCCAACCTGCCGCAGGGCGTTTTGTTCTCCGTCTTCGATGCGAACGGCGTGCCGGGCGTTTCGTTTGTCAAGAACGAGGACCCGGATAATCTCGCCCCGTATGATCCGTCTTTTACGAACGCGAACAACCCGTACTTTGCGGATGTCAACAAATTCCGCTATATCAAGGGCGAGCCGATTAAGGTGCCGCTTCCGACAACGAACGCGTACGGATCCGGGTCGGTGTACACGCTGAAGTACGGCCCGATCTATATGGATCAAGCGGTCGGCAACCCGAACAGCGTTCCTGACGCCAGCACCATCGGTCAGTTTAACAGTTATTTGCGTGTTGCGGGCGGCCCGATGACGGCTTACCCGGTCGAGTCGAACAACGGCACGGAATCGACCAGGAACGCGGGGCGGTTTTTGCGAACGCCGCAGTCCTACGCAATTGATTACGGCGAGGACAACGGAGCGGCGTACATTTTGTTTTCCCCGTCGCCGCGTGACCGCATCTTCACGATCACGTACACGTACTCGACCAATGACGCGTCCGACACGGCGACGGGCGGCAGTACGATCTCGACCGAGATTACCATTCCCGCGAATGAATTTGTCTGGCGACTGGTTCCGGGCCTGCCGAGCGGCGCGAGCATGGATCCGCGTAGCGAGACGGTTCAGCGCAACTTCGAGCGCGTCGCCGCGACCGCAAACTGGGATACGGGCGATCCGTACCAGTACAAACTGATTTCGGCGAACCTGGGGCAAAGCGGGTTGAACGCCTCGTTCGCGAACTTTGGCGTCGTGGCGTTCAACCCGTCCGGCGCAACGTACTCGGAGCAAACGCCCTACGGTCAGCAGGCGTTCACCGCGTATGTAGACTATGCGGTTCTGGACTGGCATATTTTGCGCGATGACCGCGAAGTGCCGTCCGTGTTCGCCGACGCATCGGGGGCGGTTCCGGTTCGTACTACGGTTCCCGGAATCAAGCGTTACAACACCGAGGAGTACGACGGCAAAACCAAGTACCCCGGTTTGTTCCGCGACACGAACATCAATGCCGACATCGAGGTGTTCGATCTGCAAAACGGGCATTTGCAATCGGGCGGGGGCTACGTTCCGGGCGAGCCGCTGGACGCGGGTGATTACAAGCTTCGCACCGGTGCGGATGCGAATAAAGACTACTGGATCAATTATGAAGGGCGTCAGGGAACTTACCCGTCCGGCACGATCTATATCAACACCAATCGGGTTCGGCCTGGCTCGCAACTGCGAATTTTGTACAAGGCCGAAGGCGACTGGGCGGTTTCGGTGCAAAAAGCGTATTCGGCCTACCGCGTCAGCATCAACAGCGCGAACAACGGCATAGACACCCGCCCCAGCGGCTTCGATGCCTACGGTCAGCAGGGAACCCGCTTGCATTTCGGGCTGGGCGATTTGAACAAGTCCATGTCGGCGACGTTCGAGTATTACAAACCGGCGGGCAGTTTGGCGCGCGGAGAGTCTCCCCTGGCGCGCGTCGGGCCGTATCAGTTCACCGCCGACCAGATCACCGACGATGGCGTGGACGCAAATGGCGCGCGGCTCCGCTATGCGTCCGCCGACATTCGGCGGCTTATGCCGGGCCTTGATACCACGGCGCGGCCCGGCACCGCGTTCCCCGAGGGATGGCGCGTGGTCGGCGATGTGCAGGGCGTTTCGCTGAAAACGCGCGTTATCTGGCGCGACAACGACTCGTTCAAGAACTCGTGGCGTATTCAGGATTTGGACACGTACATCACGCGGTCCCCGGACCCGGCGGCCCAATAGGGAAGCGGCCCCCTAACCCCCCAATAAGGGGGGGAACAAGAACAACACAGCGGCGACGATCTTACTGGTAGAACCGCACAGATATTCGTGGTGACAAGCCTTTTCTCTTGTCCCCCCCTTATTGGGGGGTTAGGGGGCCGCTTCTTTTAGCAGGCCGCACGTTCGGACGAAACAAACTGATGGTCAAGCAGCGACAACATTTACATAACGGACCGGCGCATCGCGGCGCGGCGGCGGCGACGCAACGGCCTTACATGGGCGGGGCGGAACTCGCGCGGCGCGCGGCGCGGGCGTTCACGCTGATCGAGCTATTGGTCGTCATGGCGATCTCGATTATCCTGCTCGGCCTTTTGTTCGGCCCGATTATCCAGTCGTTCAACCTGACGCGCCGGACACGGGCGATCACGCAGGCGCAGGATGCGGCCCGATTCGGGTTGGAGCGATTGACCCGCGAACTCGGCGAGGCATCGTATGTGTTCGACAACAGCGCGACCCCGCTTATTTTGCCGTTCAACCCGAACAACACCGGGTCCGCCCTTTTTCTGAAGCGATTCGGTCAGACCGGCGCGGCGTTGACATTCCCCAGTGACTCTACAGGAACGCCCGACTATACGCCTGCGGTTTTGTTTACCAAGATTGACTTTGTCCGGTCGGCGACCGGCGGGCCGGGAACCGGGACGGGCAAGCCGATTGACCCGACCACGGGCGGGCCGGTCGGCGGCGCGCAGTTGCGCTTTCCGCTCGCGCCGGGCAAGCGGATCACGCGCTACTTTATCGGTTTGCGGCGCAACCTGGACGCCGCAGGGAATCCGCTTTACTACCAGAATGTGTACGAGTTCGCGCCTCGGCGCGGCGGCGACTCCGAATTTAACCCGTTCGTTTTGTACCGGGTTGAGTTCGACCCGACGGATGCTAACTTAATCAACCAAGCGAACTTCAACCGTATCGAGGAAAACTTCGGCGGTTTGAACGACCCCGACTTTTTCTACAACACGAATGTCGCCGCGAATGGCAAAACGTACGCGGCGAATTGGGCGGCGATTGCGGCCCCGGTTTTGGCGTCGGAGAACGGCGACCTGATCGTGTGGCGCAAAAACGGACAGGGCGATTACTTCCCGGACAATCCGTTCCGCACCACGGTTTCGTTCTCGCCCGCGACCGTGATCGGCGATACCGCGACGCCGGGCTTCTTGACGGCGTCGGAATCGGAAAGCCCGGGCGCGGTGCCGTCGCTCTACACAACGCGCTATCCGCAGTGGGCGTTGCCGTACACGCTCACGATCTACCGCGCCTCGACCATAACGGACCCCCGTGATCCGCTTACCAAAGCGTCGTACGGCAGTTTGAAAATTCGTGTCGCGCTCGCCGATGTCGGCGGCGGGGCCGTGCGCCCGCAGGCGTTCCTGGATAACGCAAGCGGATCGCTCGACGCGGATGCTCAGCGCAACGTGTATGTCGCGCTCAGTCCAAGTTCGGGCAAGTTGTTTGTGAAAACGCCGAATCTGACGTTTCAGGTAGACCCGGGCCGGGGGCGTATCGAAACCGGCTTCCCACCGCTTGCCGGGAACGTGAGCGGCGTTCCGTTCTACCAAACCGTATCAGGCGGCGCGACCGCCCCGATGACCACGACGTACAATGGGACGGCTATCGAGCCGATTGTGGGCGATGTGGTTCCGACGGTGTTCCGCTTGAACACGCGTGACCCGGAGGCCGGAACGATGGTCACGCGCGGCGGCCTGTCCTACACGATGCCGCTGAACCAGGGCATCCTGAAAGCCGATCTGCTCGCGGATGAGTATTACGAAATTCGGAACCCGCAACCCGCGCTGGGTGCGGCGGCGGAAAAGCGTCCTTCACCGCTCAAGGTGTTCGGCTTTTTCCGTATCGCGCGCGGCACGGAGCGGGTTTACGGACCGGACGGCGGCAGCGCAAGCGACACGCAGGTGCGAAGTTTGATCTCGTTCTACCGCGCGCCCGCCCTCAATGCGTTCGCGTCCACGGCGATCTCGGCGGATAAAACGACCAATCTGTATCCGTCGTTCGCGCAAGGGCGTAACTCCTACCGCTTGAACGAGGACTTGAACGACTACGCTTTGCGTTTCGATATAGAGCCGCAGAACGCAGACTTCACGCCGGGCGTCAACACCACGGTTCCGGGCTTGTTTGCGCCGGGCAACACGAACGCCGCCGAACAGCGCGAGGTGCAGGCGACGTACACGTGGCAGAACAACTACGCCCGCAATGCGGCTGGGGAGCCGATTAATATCAACGGCGTTTCCTCTCTGACGCCGGTAGGGACTGGACAGCCGGACGCCGCCGCGCAACCGGAGGCCGATGTCATCAAGGTGGACTACGCGACGCGGCTTTTGATCAACCTTTCGCTCGGCGTGCGCGTGTACGATGCATCGAGCGGCGATCCGCAAAGCATTCAGGTCAGCGACAAGGTGCAGGTCAACAACAATGTGGGCCGCTAACGACATGACGAAACGTAACAAAAAATTCCTCCATTTGTGTGCCCGCGCGGGGCGCAACCGTACCCGCCAGGCCGGGCAATCGCTGGTTGTCGCCGTGATCGTGCTGTTCCTGCTCCTGTTTTTGGGCGGCATCTTTATCGCGCTGATCGCAAACAACCTCAAAAACGCCCAGCGGTCCGCGCGCGTCTCGGCGGCGGGTAAATTCGCCGATGCGGGCGTTCGGTTCCTGGATGAGCAACTAACAAACTCGCCGGACGGCGCGGATTTCCGCCCCGTCCCGGATAACATCACCAATACGCGCGACCCCGACTTCTTCTGGCTCAAGCCGTATGACAACGGTACGGGCGAGGGCGGCTACACGCGCATCAACTTCGGCGGACCGACGCCCGCGACCGCGAACACGGGCGGTCGCGCCCTGGTGCGCGTCACGTACAACCCGGACATCGTCGTGGCCCCCGCTGGAAGTACGAACGCCGACATTACGCTCCGGGCGAACGGCCCGAACCGAACCGGCAAGTTTATCAAGATCGAGTCCATCGGGCGGGCAGGTATCGTGGACCCGCGCGACCCCACCACGTTCGGAAACTCCGAGCGCGCGGGCTTGCGCCGGGAACTGGTCGCGTACAAGGCGATTGGCCTCACCGATTATCTGCGCTATGTCACCAACCGCGACAACCGCCCCAATCCGGCGACGCTTGGCGCGCCGTACCCGGTTTATGAGCGACCGGAAAACAGCACGGGCGACACCGTTGCGCCGCCGGTTTCGCGCAATATCGAGTCGCTGTATCTCGGCCCGATCCGCGTCAACGCCCCGCTGACGTTTTACGGGGTCAACCGTTTCCGCCTGACGCCGGAGCGCGGCGATTCTATCGAGGTCGCCGGACCGATCAGTTTGAACGGGGTCGCGCCGAACGCGACGCAGGCGGATTTCACCGCCGCCAACCCGCGCGCCACACAGGTTTTTGTCAATGCCGCCCTTAACGCGACGGTTGCGACCGGAAACGCGAACCTGCTGTTGCCGTCCACATCGGGGGCGTTTACCACGTTCAACGGTTTGGCTTTGGATAACCCCCGAGGTAGCGACACGCAAGGTTTAGTGGCCGACGCGGGGAACGCGAACCTGCGCTCGGTCGGTCGTCAAACACCGCCGCTGATGGACGCCCCGACCGGGGCGCGCGGGGCGACCCGCTACCGCACCCTGACGCGCGATTCGGAGCCGATCTCGCCCGCGTTCTCCAGCGTGAACCCGGTTCCCGCCGCGAACGTGACATTTGCCGGTTCGTATGGCTGGGGATCCGGCTTGTACATTCCGAACACCGGCGATGTGCAAAAACCGTCGGAAAGCGTGACCGGCGCGGTTTCCGCGCGCACGGAATGGCTGAACCCGGGCTTGTACGGTCAGAGCTGGCAGAGCGACACGCAGTACGCGCCGCCCGCCGTGAGTATCACATTCACGCCGCGCTACATTATCATTGACCGCAACGCAACCGGCGGGCGCACGTATCTGCGGCGGCCCGATGGCGGACGGATCAACAGTTCGCGCATAATTCGCTACACCGGTCAAATTCCGTCAAAGCCCGCTCCCGGAATCGGACACACCCCGCCAAACGATCCCGTTCCCTACTTGGGTATCGCTGATACAACGCCGCGCTTTGAAGGCTATCCGGCAAAAAAGGATGCTGATGGCATTGACAGAAGCGGCGACGAGGCGTATTACTCCGGCGATTTCGTTATCTACGCCGAAGGCAATATCCGCGTCAAGGGAACCATCGGCGGCATGGACCCGGAAACGCAGGAGTATTTTTCGCGCCATTTGACTGTAGTGTCGGGCGGCACCATTTATGTTGATGGCAACCTTTTGCGCGACAACATTACGCCTGCACTGGCTCAATCCGACCCGCGCGCCCAGGCCGTTAAAGGGCAGTCGAGTATCGCGCTTCTCGCCAAGAACTACATCACGGTCAACACCACGCAGTTCCTGTCACCGGACGCGCCGGTCACCGGGACTGTGGCGTCGGAAACGGAAAACGGCAAGCCGCCGTTCCAGTTTCGCCTGAACGAAACTGTGCGACAGTTTAATTTCGGATTCTCGGTCGGACCGGACGAGGCATACAACCCGGCTACGGGCCGAGCCGATCCCACGACGACAAACCGTGAGCCGTTGTATGTCACCGGCGCGGTCGGGGCGCCAAACCAGTATATTTACATGCGTCATCAGCCGGTCAATAAAGAGGGATCGGCGGTAGTCAACCTGCTCGTGAACTCTACCGCAATTACCACGCCGAACCGGTTCGACTTTAACAACCTTTTTGGCGCAGCGAATGGCGGTTTGCCGCTTCTCGCCCGCACCTCCGCTTCAAAGTACTACAGCGATGCCTTCGCTTTGAACACTGCGCAATTGTTTCCGCAAAACGTTTTCCCGTTCAGCGGAACATTGCCCTCCATCGGCTTGGAAAACCGCTTAACCATCAACTACGATCTGTCAGCCCCAGATAATAGTTCCCCCTACGCCTTTTCGAGGATTGGCGTCGTGCCGCGCGACATTCGCATTGAAGCGTTGATGTACGCACAGGAGGGATCGTTCTTTATCATTCCCGGGCCTTGGTTTAACCCAACGTCAAACGATACCTACGCCAATTTCGTAGACACAACGGTCAATACCCCGGATTTACAACGAGTTCGTCCCGGCTCAAGCACCGGGCCGGAGCGTCAGGGAATTGACCCGCGTTTCCCGTTTTACGGCGAGCCGCTCGACACGCGCATCACGTTTTATGGCGCGATCACCGAGAACGTCACCGCCGAGATTGGCGATCAGGGTGCATGGGTGGAAAAATGGGGATGGACGCCGCGCTATTACGGCATCACCGGCCTAAATGTCGGGCGTGGGGCGGCGGGCGATACCACCCTGCGACCGACGTACCACGGCCCGAACGGGGTAAATCCCGGACCGGGCGGCGGCGGTAACGGTATTGTGTACATCTACGATGACCGGGCGACCTCGCCGTACAGCAACGCGAGCGGTACGTACAAGCCGATTCGCCCCAACCCGACCCGGCCCAGCGAACCGTTGCCGCTGACGCCGCGTTTGCCGGTCGCTCCCGGCCTTCTCTACTTCGGCGAGAATCCGGTTCGCTAACCGGTTCCCCGCGACTGTAGCGGCGTTTGACCTTACGCTTGTCCGTTCGGTAGCGAGGACAAGCGCGGGCGGGCGTCCTTTACGACGTTTTCGTTTTTTGAAGTCGGTCCAAGGCGCAATCGAGGCGTTTGTTACGATGACCAGCGTTTTTTTCAGCCGGAAAATAAATCCCTTGTTTAGTCACACCTTTACTCATAATCATCCGCTCCGACCGCGCCGCATGGGGGCATCGGTTCTGCTCGCCGCATTTGCGCTCGCCGTGTCGTGCTTCGCGCCCGCGCCGCGCGCCGCGAGGGCGGACGGCGTGACGTACTCCGACAACAAGCGGACGTTCAAGGTCGGTATTTTGCTCCTTGATTCCACGATTGTGACCGATCCGAATCAGGCGGGGCGCGGCCCGGAAAACCCGGACCCGTACTTGTTTTACATCGCCGATGCGCGCACGGATGTGAAGCCAGTCAACTGGGAACTGATAAACCCGCTCGCCCCGCGCACCGTGACGACGGCTATCTACAATCGGTGGAGCCAGAACGGAGCGGACCCGAACCGGGGCCGCGATCCGGGACACCCGTACCAGGTCGGTCAAAAAGTCGAGAAAAGCATGGCCGCGTACTGGGAGGTGTCGCTGAACGACACGTCCGAGGCCGACCTGCTTCAGTACGATCTGCTGTTCATCACCAACCACCGCGATGTGGGCTTATCGCCGGTGGAAAAAGAAAAACTCCGCAAGTTGGTGGATGCGGGCGGGATCGTTTGGCTCGAAGACTGCGGCAACATGCGGATTCGCGGCAACAGCCCCTTCTTTCTGGAGAACCTTCAGTTCCGCAACGAGGGAGGTCAGGGCAACGCCGGACCGTATATCTTCCGCCCCGACCATCCTCTTCTCACAAACCCGTACAAGCTGTCGTTCCAAGAAATCTCGAACCTGGGTGATAAGAACTACGCCAACTACTACATGTCCGGTATGGTCGGTGCAGACTATGTGGCAGAGGGCGTTGAGGTGCCGCGCGGCACATCGGGGCGCGGAATACCGCCGGAGCCGCAAACGCTGGTTAATATCGTGGGCAACCGCGCGACCGCGACCAACGCGAACGGGTCGGATGCGATGCCGTATATCGCGGCGGGGAACTACGGCTCGGGCGCGGTTATCGCAACCTCGTCGGACTCCGGTTGCGATATCAACGACTACGCAGGCGGAACGAACGTCGGGTCGGGCGGCAACTCGGGCGCGTACTGCGGCCCGAATATCCGCACCGCGCACGCCGAAGATTTGAAGTTTTTGTACAACGCGGTCGCCTGGGGGAGCGCGAACAACACGGAGCGCCGCAACGGACGCCGCACGGCCTCATCGTTTGAGAGCGTGGGCGCGCCCTTAGTGCCGAACTTCGCGTTCAGCAACGGCAATACGCCGGACGCCGCGATTGTTCGCTCGTCATCGTCGCCGATTATCGTCAAGGGCGTGATGTATGTTTCCGGCGTGAACACGCAAACCGGCAAAAGCACGGTGCGCGCGTATGACATTCAACCCGGCTCGGATTTGGACGGCGACGGCAACCCCGATGATGGCAAGCCGGACCTTGCGCTCGGCTATTCGTACGATGAGATCTGGGAATGGAATGATTCCGGCGGTCCCGCCGCGACGCTGAACACCCAGCCATCGTCGCCGGTTTTCGCCAACGTGTTTAACGGGACGGCGACCGTGGACCGCATTTTCGTGACGCTCCCTTCTGGGGCGGTGGTGAATATGGCGGCGATGCCGCGCGACGCCAATGAGCGGTTGCTCGCCGACAACACCGATTTTGTCTCGAACAACGTTGCGCTTGTCGGTTCGCCTGCGACGTACGCTTCCGCCAATCGGGGCGTCGCCCCGGCCCCGACGCTGTTTGGCAACCGGATTTATGTGATCCAGCCGGACGGTTTGGTGCGATGCGTGGACGAGGCGACGATGACCACGCTTTGGACCACATTCGATCAAGCCCCGAACCCGCAAATTCGCCCGGCTTCAAGCCCGACGCTTGGCTTTGTCCGGCTTGCGACGAAAAACACCGGTGCGACGTTCGCGGATAACTCGTCCGGCTCCACCAATGACCTGATGCTGTACGTTCCGACCGTGATCACGGACACGGCGGGGGCTGTGCAAAGCGGCAAGGTCAAGACCTACTTCCTCGGTACGCGCAACGAGGTGCAAACCGGTATTAGCGGGCAGGGGATCATCTCCACCCGTGTCGCGGGGGCGTCGAAAGATCAGTATTTCATCGCGCCCGCCCGGCCTGTAGGCACCTATAATCCGTTCCAGAACCCGGTCGCCCGTGTGTACGCCGACATAAAGGACGCTAACGGAGTTGTTATAAAAACACGCGAACAAAACTACGCTGAGGGGCGAGTTTCCACGGAGTGGACTGCAACGTTCCTCGTGGGAACGGTGGGCGGCTTGCCGGACGGACGCGTTCAGGTGTCAAGGATTTCGGACGGCACATTCCCGCAGGGTTCGGACCGCGTCATGATCGCCGCCGACTACGACGTTCTTTATATTACGAACGGGAACAAGCCGCCGCAGATCACCGCCGATGGCGCGCGCGAAAACGCGCAACTCAACATCCCGCAACTCCCGCAAATCAACTTCGGGCTTGATACGGTTCCGCTTTCTACCGATGACCTTCTGCTGTACGGCGTGAACCAGCTAACGCCGAACAACGCAACGGGTCTTGGCTTTTCGCCGGTTATCTACGGCGTAAACGATCAGGAGTTTCAAGGCGGCGGGACGCGCACTCGGTGGCGGTTCGTGATCCATGACGGGTATTCCAATGTCGCGGTGAACGGTCAGCCCGTGTCCGACCTGCCGGTTTTAAGGAACCGCTTGCGCTTCGATCCCAACTGGCCGGCGCAGGATTCGGCGGTTTCCGCGAATGTGGATCCCGGTAGCGGCTACCCGCTCGCCGAGCCGATCACGAACGCGCGAATTATCGGCGCGCCGATTGTAGGGAACAACGGCGTCACGTATGTTCTGGCGGCGGCGAAATCTCGCTTCAACAGCCTAAACCCGAACAACTCGGGCGGCGATGTGTCGGTTTTGATGGCGTTCAAAACCAACCCGGAAATCACCCTGGTTTTGCCGGACGGCGATACGTTCGAGCCAGGAACGCTGAACGTGTCGCAGTTGGATGCGCTTTCCTTTGACCCGACGCAGGGAACCGGCGACACGGTTTCCACGCAGGTAAATGCAGTTCAGTTTACGACCGGCTCGTCGCGTGATCGTGTTACCATTTCGAGTTTCCAGGGGGCAGGCGGCGGTCAGGCTTTTTCGGCCTCGCAAACGTTTGTGTTGAAGTACACGCCCACCGGAACATCGAGCAACAAGACGGTGATCGTTCCGCCGGTTGCGGAAGCGCCGGACGGTTCGTTCGGTACGAACTTCAACCCGAATAGCGACACCACGGTTCGCAATGCGGCCTCGCAAGTCTCGCCGCTCCTGTGGTATTACGTTTTGCCCTACGCCCCGTTGTCGTCGCCGACGCTTATCGGCGATTCTATCTACTTTACGCAAAATCGCACGGTGAGCGTGAACAACACGCTCGTGCAAGCATCGGGGATTGTCGCGGTGGACGCGGACCCCGCAAGCACGGATGGAACGGTGCGACCTGCGGAGCAGATTCGCAATGTCGCCGCCGCGATTGACGGCGTTGCCGTAGACAGCCATGTTCGCTGGATCAACCAGAATCTGATCGGGAAGAACGCGCCCGCGTTCTCCGCCGCGCCGCCCGTGGGCGGTCAGGGCGTTCTCGCCCTGAACAGCGATCAAGGCACGTTCTCGTTTCAGGAAGGCTTGACGCTGATCGCCGAGGCGAACCGCGTGATTGAGGTGGACGCGAGCGGGGCGGCTACCTGGTCGCTCGACACCACGCTGTTCGACAGCGTTATCGGCGGACAACTGCCGGTTTACAACTTCGGCGGCGGCACGGTCGCGGACCCCGACCCGGATTTGTACCGGGGACGGCAAGCCGTGGTTCGCAAGGCATTGGCGCGGCCCGCGGTCGCTCGCAAACTGGGCAATGCGGACTACCTGATTGCGGACACGGGCAACAACCGAATTGTGCGCGTGGACCGGAGCGGGCGCTTGCTGTGGAACCTGGACAAGATCGCGGACCCGTACGGCGTTTTGGCGTCGGGGGACTCGTTCACCCTCCAAGACCCGACCGATGTGTACTTCTACCTGACGCGCTCGTACGACACTGGGGGAACGCCCAACGGCTACGAGGCGCACTACCTGATCGCCGATGCCGGGAACTTCCGCATTGTCGAGGTCGCGGACTTTTACGACAACAATGGCGCGATCCGAAACATCACGGATACCAGCGGGGCATCAGTGACGGGCGAGCATGTCGCGGTTTGGACCACGCGAACCACCACGAACGAAGGCCGTAATCTGCGCTTCCAGAACCTGCGCGGGTTTGTCGGGGCGGACACGGGCGGAACGCTGTTTGGCTTTCCGTACCTGATCGCCATTGTCGGCAACGCGTCCACGCCCGGCGACGGCGCGCAACAAGGCGACTCAGCGGGCGGTTCGGTTGTGGTAATGAATTATCAACCGTTCAACAGCAAGTTCGTGATCCGAAACGCCGATGGCTCGTTCAACCGTTTGGAGCAACCGTGGCCCGCGCCCGCCGTGGCGACCGACCCGGCCCGTAAAAGCGAACCGGTCGGCAACGGCGTCGTGACCCAGAGCGTGAACGATATTATTATCAACACAGGTTTGGGCGACACCGTGAAGCGGATCACGCGTCCCACGTTCCTGGACACGATCACGCTTGGCGGCGTGCGCCAGTACATTCTGTGCGACGCGGACGGCGTGTTCGCGGTCGCGCCGGAAACCATTACGGTGAACGGCGCGCCGCGTGTTCGGTTCCGCGCGACCTGGATATTCCAGCAAAGCGACTACAACACCATGAACGGGATTGTCAGCGATGGCGGCGTCAACGACGGCAACCCGATTGCGGGCGGACGCTTGGCGTACCCAACCGGCCTGACTCCAGCCCAAGCGTTTGCGGGCGCGCCGCGCTTCTCGCCGACATCGGTGAAGCGCTTGACCAACGGCAACTATCTGATCACGAACAACGGCGCGAACGATTCGCCGTTCTTCGAGGGGCGGCGGTTCGTGGGCGAGGTATTTGAAATCGCGCCCAACACGGCGACAGGAACGACCACGGCGAAAGGCGGAGCGTTCGCCGGTTTCTCGGCCCCTAAACTTATCGGCAAGGGAATCGGAACCGGGGCGACGAACGTTCAACAAATGGGCGTGAAGAACAACACGAGCCTGATGGAACAACCTACGTCTGCAGACCGTCTGTAAATCACTACCTTTTCACGGCGGGGCCGCGCGGCCCCGCCGCCGAACATCCTCCGCACACATCAAGCGCAGTTTTCAACGCCGCGTCTTGCTTCGATAATTCTGGCTTTCCCCCATCAAGAAAGCCAAACCGAACGGCTAAAACGCCGCAACCCGCTTTCGGTTCGCCTTCCCCGTGGAAGGTGAGCCTTGCGCGGGCTAACTTGTTTTTATAACCACAAGCATGGAATTTTCTTCTCAACGTAACATAACGGCGCGCGGTCGCGGCGGCAACGCAACGACCCGGCTTTGGGCTTTCGCGGGCGCGGCCTGCGCGCTTGCGGGCGCGTTCCTTGCCGGGCAAAGCCCGGCGCGGGCGCAGGTCGTAACGCCTCCCCGGAAGACCGAGGAGCCGTCGCAGAACAACCCGTTCCCCAAAGCGTTCGGCGACGCGCAAAACCGAGGCCGCGCGGGCGACGACAAGTACTGGGGCGTCACCGATAGCAACCGCGCGTGGAGCGACTCGGTCTTCGCGCGCTTGCTACCTCTGGTCGAGGACGGTTGGACATTTCCGGCCCGCGCGGGCGATGACATCAACCGGGCGGCGATTGTGGCGGACAACTCCGCCACGCTTCGCTACCCGTTGCCGTCGCTGACACCGCCCATTCCCGGCGCGCAAAGCGGCGCAATCGGCTATACGGACAGCCCGGTATCGGCGTGGAGCGATCAGCCCGCAACGGCGGGCCGACTTTCCACGGGAAGCGTCACCGGCCCATCTTTCCCGCAACCGGGCGACGCCAACTACCAGCGCGCTATCGCCGTCGCGCGTCCGGCGACGACTGCGGTCTCGTATCCCCAGCAGAACAAGTTTTCGTGGTACCCGCGCATCCCGGGCGACGCGGGCGTGTTGCGCCGCTACTCCATTCGCGTGTACATTCCGCAGGTCGCCCCGCTCGACGCCGCTCCCGCCGAAACCCGCATTCCCGATGCGCGCTATGTCGTGTATTACCAGGTGCGCCTGCCCAGCGGCGGCGTGGAGAACCGGAGCAAGGTGTGCCGCGCGGTTTCGCAAGAGATTGAGGGGTATCAAACGCTGGTCGGAGAGGATGGCGCGGAAGCGTTCTTCCCGATGTTCTCCGAGGCGACGTATGTTTCCGCCCCGGCGGGCTTGGAGCGCGCCCGCGTCGAACTCGATAACACGACCGAAGATGACATCACCGACCGGTACGTGATCGCGGACAGAATCGAGTTTGTCGCCCAGCAAGACACGGTGCGCGCCACTCCGGTCGTGACGCCGCGACACGATGGTCGCAAAGTCACCAAAAATGATCTTACGACGCGCGGCAACGCGCTGTACGACCAGACCTATCAGCCGCAGGCCGGACCCGATGTTTTTGCCGGAGACCAGGCGTACGGTTTCACGGGCGCTAACCCCGACTGGTATCAACCGACCGGGGCGGCTGGCCCGGCCTTGCTCAACGATTCGTTTGCGTTCGCGAACAATCCTCGCGACCCGATGTATGACCCGGCAAGCGCCAACTTCGTGCCGCCGACCAGCCCGTACTATGTGCCGTTCGATCCGTCCGAACCCGCATCGCTGTTTCAAGGCCCGACCGCGCTGATCGATCCGCGCGCAACCGTTGGCGGCGTCGCGAACACGGTGGTGAATGGACGCGACGCGACGAACTTTGAAAGATACCCGGCCCCGTACTTCTCGCATATGCAGGTGATCCTGGCGCGAACCGAGTTTGTGCCGGACCCTAACGATTTTGTCAACAGGCAGTTTGCGGGAACGCGCACCCTTGAGGTCGGCGCGGTTTATAGTCTGGACTGGCTGACCGGTACGGTTCTGTGGCGGTTCCCCGACCGCACGCACTTACCCGCGCTGGTTCGCCGCAGGGACAACACGATTGGCGTTCCCGTTGACCCGAACGGAAACACGATTCCGCGCGCCGGTTTGCGAAACCCGATTATCACGGACCCGACGCTTCCCGAGAACCGCGACCCGAACAACGGGCAGCCTATCGCGCAAATTCCGGGCATCGCCGCCTACGACAAAAACATGGACGGCTACATCTCGGATGACGAGGTGTTTATCGGACCTGCGGGCGGAAATGGAACCGGCGGGATCTCGTCGTCGGTGACCATTGCGCCCAATATTCAGGTGCAGGGCGCGGTTCAAATTCCGACGTACGACATTAACTACAACCCGTACACAGCGGCGTCACCGGTCACGACCGCGATCAACGGCGTGGTGGATGCGCCGGAAGGCCGGTATGCAACCCCGGTGGATCCCGCCGATCCGACGGGAGGACGATTGCCCGTCAATATTCCGGTCGCCTATGTCGCGTCGAATAACGGCGTGATCTACGCGATTGACCCGTACGGCAACAACGACAACCGTTATTACGAGTTCCAAAACGCGGGAACGGTAAACACCGCAATCGCCGGTCAGTTCCGCGCGGGTACCACCAACGTTTTGTGGACGTTTAACGCGCAGGTCGCCCCGCGCGCCGTGGACGCGGACAATGTCGCCCCGAACAACTCGGAGTTGCTCGAAGATTACTACAAACGGTTAAAACAAAATATCCCGGCGACCGGCGCGTTTGGCACATCCGCGCCCGCAATCGCTTACAACCTGGAAGACACGGACCCGCTCCTCAACCGTGATTCGGACGAGCCGCGCTTGTTTATCGGCAACGCCAACGGCGTTGTGTATGCGCTGGACGCCCGCGCAGTCGCCGGTAAAGATACGACCGGCGGCAGAAACGTTCTCTTGTCGTTGCCGTTCCGCAAGGGCGATCAGCCCGCAATCGCCGGACTGGTCAACCCGCTCATCAGCCCGAACGCAACCCGGCACCGTACGGAACTCAAATGGTGGTTCGAGGCCGAAAATGCGGTTGTGTCCTCGCCTGCGGTTTCGGTCAAGCAATTGTTCAAGGAAAACAAGGGCGACGCCGCGAACGATCCCTCGGATCTTGGCGGCGGTAATATCAACGCGATTGTCAGCAAGGGCGTTTACTTCACGTCGCTGGACGGACGCGTGTACTGCGTGGACTGGGCCGGACCGACCCGCGTCTCCATCCCGCACGTCAACACGGTGATTTGGGACGGTACGGCGGGAACCCCGCAACAAGTGGCGCCGGATGCGAACACGGCGACCGAACTCAACGATAACTTCCGATTCCACAACGACAACGCCGCGCTGGAACTTGCCAAGGCCGACGGAACCGAAGGGACCATCCGTCCGCGCTGGGCGTTCCCGCAACGCTACCGCGATATTGACGGTCGCGATCTTGGCGGCTCCGGCGACAACTCGATTCTGGTTCCGCGCAAGCCCACCGATGCATCGCGCGCGCTAAGCGGCGCGCTTGCCGAGCCGGATTCCCTTGGTCCCATTTATTCGTCGCCCACGGTGATGGACTTCTTGTGGGACGACCCGGCAACCGCAGGCTACGATCCGGTTGTCAAACATTATGTGGTGGTGACCGCGAACGACCGCGCCTCCACCAATGAACCCGCTCGTCAAGGGCGCGTTTATCTGCTTGATCAGGCGGGGGATCGCCGGGACTTTTTGAACAATCCGGTTGCGCGCACAGCGGGAAGTCCGGCGCAAACCATTGTGTTCGGTCAACCGCTCGACCGTTATACTCCCATTGATTTTGTCATGGGCAAAGCGACGCCTGCGTGGACGTACCGCTCGCAGTACGACGTGTATGATTCGGCGGGACAGCCGATCATGAACGAGCGTAACTCGCCGCGTCCGCCCACGGTCGGCGAGCAGGTATTGCTTCCGTCCAAGCGGCTACTGCCCACGATTTTCGCGGGCGGCGTGGGACGCTTGTTCGCCATTGATATTGACCCGGCGACCGGCTTGTTTATGCGATGGCGCGGAAGCGCGCGGGTTCCGAATGAGGCCGCGCAACGGGCGATGGGGCCGATGCCGCGAACCGCGACCGGGGCCGGGTTCCTTTTCCCGCCCGCCGAGCCGGTGGCGAATCGCTTGAACCCGGTTCCCGCCGTCATAACGCGCGCCGGATTGACCGACTTCCAAATCTTCGCCCGCACGGTGAAGACGGGCGGCGACACATCGTCCGTGGATGGCTCGATCACGATTACGGGTGGGCCGCGCTCGAACCGCAACAACACGGTCACGACCGGCAACACCGGTCGTCCCAAACTGCCCACGGCTCCGCCGCTTCCCACGAATGATGCGCCGAACCTCGCGCCGCCCACCGTTGCGGTAAACGATTTGGCAAGCGCGACGCCGACCAACTTCGATGAGCCGGGCCGGTTTGTCAATCAGGACATCGGCGACGGCGTTGCGACCACGCGCGGTTCGTTCGCGGTGACGCCCGCCGATACGACCAACCGGGCGTACCAATTCCCGACGTTGTTCGTTACCACGGCGGGGGGGAACATTCTCGAAATCAGCACCAACATCGAGGGCGAGGACTCGTCCACGCTCGCCGACCCGTTGTACAACGAAACCTCCGCTCTCGGATGGGCGTTGACCACGGACCTTGAGCGTTTCAACGTCAATGATCACGTCATTCTGTATCTCGCGACCGCGCCGGGCGGACCGGGAACCGGCGTCGGCGTTTTCACCAACGCGTACTTCCCGTCGCTCGACCCGCGCTACCGAAACACGCGCGCCAAGCCCCCGACAACCGGCTACCCCGCCGACACGACCACCGGCTTCCCGGCGTACCCGCCGCAGGAGCCGAATATCGCGGCGCGCACCGACGCCCCGCTTCTCACCGATCCGCGCCCGGACTTTCAACCGCGCGGTTTGTACGCGGGCGACGCCCAGAATCCCGGCCCGGACGGCGCGCTTGGCACGCCGGACGATATTCTGACGCCGCCGGATCTTCACACCGGGCAGACCGGCTTCCCGCTTGACCTGAACGGTTTGTTCTACGACAAAGCGTTTGCCCGGGTGGATAACGCCGCATCGGTGACGCCGCTCCGTGAAACCAACGACGACGGCAAGGTGCGCTTGCCCGGCTACAGCGGTATCGGGACCAAAGCCCCGAATACGCCGCGCGTGTCCGACGACGTTCCGAACCAACTTCCGCGTGAGGTTGTCGCCACCAATGGTACGGTGACGAGCTTCTTTACCGACGACATTAACCCTGCCGGGCAAAACGCGGTTTGGATCTTGTCCGGCGGTAGTAACGGCGTTTTGTACGCCATCACGCCCGCCCTCGCCGGGATCGTGACACCCGGCGCAGGCGGCGCCAGCGGTTTGGGCGCAGGCGGCGGCGGCGGTTACGACGGCTACGGAAGCAACACGGATCTTCGTGACCGCTTTGGACGTCGCGGCGTCGAGGCGGGCGGCAGGCCGAAGATTGACATTTTCGACGCCGCCGACTTTATCGCCCTGCAAGCCGCCGCTCAAGGCGGCACGGCGATTCGCCCGGACCGCGACGGTTCGCTTACCGGGCGCGGCGGCTTAACCGCGACGTACGCCAACCCTTACCGGTCGCGCGCCTTCAAGAACGAGAAGAACTTCTTCGAGTGGGGCGAGGCGGTTTATATGGTCGCCTATGATGTGGCCCCGACCGCAAGCTCGGTTCGCGTTCGTATCGTGAACCCGCTGAACAACGCCGTTGTTCTGGACCGGCCTATCGCATTGGAGCGCGTTCAAAGTGGCGGCGTGGCAGGGGCTGTCTCGACCTACGCCTATATCCCCGAACTGTCGGTTCCGCCGACGCCCGCCGCCGATCCAGCAAATCCGGGCAGGCTTGGTTTGGCGTTTGTCGCGTTTGAACTAAATGGCTCGAACTCGAACACGCCTGGCGCGTATCTGGAAGTGTCGGTCAGCGCAAACAACGGAACCGGCTTCAACTCGGACGCGGACAGCCTGTTCAACTTCTCGGGTGGCGCGAACTCCACGCAGATTCTCGCCAACATCAACCCGATCTTCTCGATTGCGAACCCCATCGCGCTACAAGCGTTCTTGTCCAACACGGATGACAACCTGCCCGCAGGTCTTAATATCTCCGGGTCGGACCGACCGCTCGCAAACGCCATCGGCCCGTTCCGGGCGGATGACGGGGCGGCCCTCGGGGCGGGATCGGTCAAGAACAGCATTCGTGACAACAACAACCCGCCCGCTCTTGGAACCGATGACCCGGACAAACTTGGCTCGGAATACAGCCAGGCGCTTTCAAACGGCAACCAGATCGTTCGCCTGAACCTGAACCCGTACCAAAACGCCGCCGGGACCACATCGGCCCAGCGCAATCAAGCGGTTACCCAGCGCATCACAAACGCCGCGGGCGAGATCGAGCCGGACTTTTATATCCCGATCGCCGCAGGCGCGGGTTACACGAACCACGGTCAAACGGCGGGGACCGACTTGGCCCCGAACCGACGCAACTTCCGCGTCATCAACCGGAGCCTGCTTGCGAGCCTGACCCGGGTGCGTGTCGAGCCGATGGGCGACCTTATCTGGCGCGCGTGGCCGGGCCGCAAGATGAACGTGGACGCGACCGACACTACGGGGGGGGCGAACCCGCGCTATACGCCTGTCGGTATGCGTGGCGATGGCGTGATCAACCCGCTTCCGTGGGAACAGCCGATTATCGAGCCGCAACCGTGGAAGCAGAACTTGGTCCAGTTCACGCCTACCGGCACGATCCAGTCGCGTGGCAACCCGTCGCAAGACTACCGCGATATGGCCCTGCAATCGGCGGATAAAAGTACTCGTCGGCTTGAGGTGGATGCGGCCTCCGGCGATATTTCCCGGGCGCGCGGCACGTTCTCGGCCTCGATTGGTCGGAATGGGGACGGTTCGCCGCAAAACAATGCGTCGTTGTTGCCCGCAACCGGATCTAACGTGGTTCAAGATCCGTTCGCGCCATCGAACAGTGCGTACCTGCAACAGTGGGGCGTCAACGTCCAGATCAAAATCCCGCTGTACCAGCCCGCGAACCTGGTCGCGGCGCATAGCCTGACCTCGACGTATGTTCCGCCGTCGCTTGACGACGATCCGCTCACGACAACGTCGAGCGGGCCGGTTCAATTGCCGCGCGACCTGAACCAGCGGCAGTTGGTGCGCCTTAACGGCGGCGGGGCGACCATTTCGCCGTTTGGCTACACGACCCGCATCCGCGTGTTCGTGGACTCGAATCCGAACGGTGTTTGGGACATCAACGAAGCCTACCGCGAAGCCGAAGTTTGGGTGGGCGTTCCGGTTGACATGAGCATGAAGGCCGTGCAAACGCAGGTGGACCTGGGCGGTCTGCCGCAAGGGTTCGGTATTGGCAACGGTCCACTCGGGTACGGCCTTGGCTCGTTCCCGCAGAACACGGGCTTCCTGCCGCCGCCGCTTCCGCAGGCCGGGGCGTCGCAGAACTATTACGAGAAGTTCTTCAAGCCGTTCACGATCCAGAACACGGGCAACGTGAACCTGTACAACCTGCGCGCGTCGCAGAAGTTCAGCAACAACTTAACGGGCGCGAACTTCCTGTACTTCGGCATGTTGTCGGACACGGCGAACCCGCTCTTTGGTTTGATGGCGGCGGGCGCGGACCCGAACGCCTCTATCGGCGTTCGCCCGCAAGTCGTGACAAGCCTTGATCAGGTTTATGACGGCCTGCTCGATGCCGCGGTCGCCGCGACGCCGGACTTCCAGTTGCGGACCGACCCGGCGAACGCAAGCAGCCCGACCCGGTACCAAAAATACTATGCGGGCTTTGGCGGGGCGCACACGCTCCACAAACCGCTCCCGGGCGCGACCAATCCGACCGTGCTTTCGATCCCGGACGTTCCGAACGTCCAGTTGCAGCCAACCCGGGACGCGGGCGGCAATCCGATCCTACTCCAACCGCGCGCGTTCCCCACACAACTTGGCGTTTCTGTTCCAATTGGCACGCCGTCCGGCGACTACTTCAGCCAGTTGGGGACGCCGCCGTACGACACGTTCAACTCGCCGTTCGCAATCTTCGAGGATCACGACACCGACCAGGCGTACCAGAGCGCGCCGCGTCCGACCGGTTCGGTTGGCGGCCTTACAATTCTTCCCGCAGGGCCGCTTTATGGCGGGCGCAACAGCGTCCACCCGAACGATCCCACAGCGGGCCGGGTCGCGGTCCAGCCGACATCGGCGCAGTCCATTCTGCGACCACGCGCCGTGATAAATGGTCGGGCGGGTGCGGCGGCGCAGTACGAGTATCTCCCGTACACCAACCCGACCATTCGTCTTAAAGCGACCGTCACCGAGGCGCCGCTTACGGGCGGTGTCGCGGACCAAATCGACGGCGGATCGCTCCCGACCAGTATCACGACCGGTATTCTGCCCTTCGTGGATCCGTTCCCGCTGATCCAAAACACGGCGAACGGGTTCCGGGCGATGGCGTCCGGTTCGCCCGCCGCTGTCCGAAACGTCGCGAACGGCAACCTGGACGTGTACTATGTCGCCAATGCCTCGGCGGCGACCACGAATGGAACCCGAACGCCGAACACGGAGCCGGGCCAGCCGTTCAAGTTGTTCCACACGCATCTGGCGTGGGACAGCCGCGTGGGAACATGGACCACGGCGACGCCGGGCGCGCCGGTTGCGACCGCTGATTTGAACGCGGGGCGGTGGTTCACCGAACCGCAGGCGATTGAAACGGCAAATCCAAACGCGGCAAGCGAATCCAACCTGACGCCGTTCGTGCTGAACGACCCGCGACTGCAAAGCGATGCGAGCGCATCCACGCTGTTCTTCCTGAACAGCGCGCCCACGGCGGGCGGCTCGCCGACGAACCAGATCTACTACGCCGCGCTCGGGGCGGACGGAACGCCCGGCACGCCGCAAACGTTCCTTCAGAATGCGGATGCGAGTGTGGTGCGGTACGGACCGCGCGCGATCTTCGCGCCATCGGGCGGCGGGGTGAACGGTAATACCACGATTGCGCTGTATGCGGGTCGAAGCGCAGGCGGCTTCACGCTGTTCTACGCGGCGGCCTCGGCGAACGGGGGCGGTCAGCCCACGGGCAAGGCGCGGCAGGAGCGACCGCTTATCGGTCTTCCGACCGGCCTGACGTCGGCGACCGAGCCATCCGGCGTGTTGCGACTTATCGGGACGCCCGGTAATGAGCGGCAGTTCGTGGACGTGTACTACACCGGCATACTGCGCTCGTCGCAGAACCCGGATGTGTTTATGACCCGGTTCGCCATTCGCGGCGGCGGTCAGGGTGCGCAACTTGCCCCTGCGGATCTGCCGCGCGTCATTCGCGAAGTTGCTACGGCGAAAGGACTCGACCCGATCTGGCGCACACAGCACGTCGGCTGGTATCGAAGCCTGTCTGGCGACGACACCCGCCTGCCCATCGTGTACATCAACAATAACGCCATCGGCTCGCAGGCGAACTGGAAGATCGACGCCGCGAGCGGCCTGCTTTACCAGGCGATTACTCTTGGGGGGAGAACCGCGTACGTTTACGCCGATACTGGAACGGGCGTTATAACGTTCCGGGGGGCGAATATCCCGCAACCTCGCTCGAATGGCGATGTGATCTCGGTGTCGTACAGCCCGACCACGTACCGTGTCACCACGGACGGGGCATCGGACGCCTCGGCGATTGCGGTCCCGGACCGGACATTCGCCCCGGCGACGCTGACGGCGAACCCGAACCTTCGGAACAGCCTGATCACGCGACCTAACGGCGATCTGGGAACGGCGAGCGGCCCGCGCGGTATTGACCGGCAGTACCTGTTCTGGCAGAAGGGCGCACGGGGCGGTCCCGATGCCAGACCGACGTTGTACTACGCGAGCAAGCGCGTCGGCATTGACCTTCGGAGTATCAGCGCGGACCAAACCGGGAAGGCTCTTTCGCCGAAAGAAACCATCTCGCTCACCGCGCAGGATGCGACGACCGGCAATCAGAAGCCGGATATCATTTCTCTTACCGTGGGAGGCGCGAATGTTCCGTACGAGGTGGATGTCGCCAATGGACGTATTTACTTCGAGGGGATCTACGAGGGCTTAACCGCGACGATATCGTACCGAGCGGTTGTCGGCGCCCAAGTTCGGGAAATCACCGATGCGACCGCGACGCTGACACTGATTGACGAGGTGGGGGCGTCCGAGGGCGGAATTGGCGGTCGGGCCGTGCCGATGCGGCAGGCCGTCAACGAGGCGCAACCGTACGCGTTCCTCGACCTGTACGACGGAACCGGTATCAATCGGCCCGCCAATCAGGGCTACCCGCAGTCGTCGGCGGACCCGACGCTCAGGCCGGGGCGAATCTGGATGTTCTGGACCAGCCCGCGCGCCCGTCAAGGCGTTCCGCGCACCGGTAACAACGCGGCCGGTGTGGGCATCCCGTCCGGCTACGACATCTACTGGCAGACGCTGGCGCCGTACTTCGAGTCGCCGTCGTTCAGCGGACTGCCGCCGAAGTAGCGGGGCGAGCGTTCCGAAACAAGAAAGGCCCCGTTTTGCGTATACAAAACGGGGTCTTTCCCTTTCTTGCGGGTCAGTTGAGGTTGCAAAGAAGGAACCAAGAGCGGCGGCGGCGAATACTGTTTCCGCCGCGCTTTAGTTCCTTGTTGATGTTGCGCTATCGCATATTGACATGGCGCTCCTCTCAATGTTAGAATGGCGCACGAAACGCGGCGGGGCCGAATGGCTTCTACATTCGAGTACGATTTGTTTGATGTTCGCTTGGCGCCGGTTTGGAACCGGTTCATATTTGTTTGACGCTTGATGCGGTTTCTCGCCCTCGGCAATAACCGACGCTTGGCGCGCTCGCGCTCCCCGGCGCGGTTGACGCGGGGACGAGAAAGAACGGAAGGAACTATTCATGGCAGCCCCCTCCGGCGGCTCGTTCGTGGGCTTGGATATAGGAACGCAGACCATCAAGGCGGTTGAGGTCAAGGGCAAAGGCGGCAGTCTTCAAGTGTCGGCGATGGGGATCGAAAACACCCCGCCCGGCGCGGTGCAGGGCGGCATGGTCATGGACCCCAAAGCCCTCGGCGTGGCGATTAAAGACCTGCTGAAGAAAAGCGGCATTCGCACGGGTAAATCCGTGTCGGCGGCGGCGGGGCAGTCGGTCGTCGTTCGCGTGATCGAAGTGCCGAAGATGACGCCGGTCGAACTCAAGGAAACCATGAAGTGGGAGGTCGAGCGGCATATTCCGTTCGCCGCAAACGACGTGGAGATGGATTATCAGCCCATCGAGGACGCCGCGAACGCCGCGAATGCGGACAGCCCCAACATGGAGGTGTTGCTCGCTGTCGCCCAGCGCGATATGGTCGGGCAACATCTTGAAACTCTGCAAGCGGCGGGCTTGACGCCAACCGCCATCGACATCGAGCCGCTCGCGGTCGGTCGGGCCTTGATTGACCTGTCCAAAACCGGCCTGCAAGCCAAAAATGTCGTGATCGTCAACATGGGCGCATCGCAAACCGATGTCGGCATTTTCAAGCAGGGCGCGCTTCGGTTCCCGCGCACCATTCCGATGGCGGGCGATAACTTCACGCGCGCCATCTCGGATACGCTGGGCGTTCCGATGGAGCAGGCCGAGGACGAAAAGCGCGAACACGCCGAGGTATTGATGGACCTTGTCGGTAATCCTGGCGATCCGTTCGGCGGCGGCTTCGGCGAACCCGAACCGGCCGCAAGCGTCGGCGGAAACCCGTTCGACTTCGGTGACCTGCCGCCCGTATTTACGGCGAGCCTGACGCCGGACGCGGTTGTTCCGCCAACCTCCGGCCCGCTTCCGTTTGAAATGCAGGGCGTTCCGCCGACCTCCGGCCCATTGCCCTTTGAGCAGGGCGCCATGCCTGTGGCGTCGCCCTTTGACACGCCCGCTGGCGGCGCGACCCCGCCCGGTATCGGGGGAAACACGTTCGACTTTTCGGATCAGTTTCCGCCCACAAATCCGCCCGCCGCAACCGGTGACAACCCGTTCGCCGCCACAACCAGCGGCGGCGCAGTGGCGTATGACAACCCGTTCGGCGACACCCCGGTTGCGGCGTCTGGCGCGGTAACCGGCGACAATCCATTTGGCGATCAGCCTGCGGGCGTTCCCGCCGCCCCGCCCGCAACTATCCCTGTAGATGATATACGCACCAAGCGTCGCCGCGAGATCTTCGACGCCCTGCTTCCCATCCTAGGTGAGTTTTCGATGGAGTTGCGCCGCTCGATTGATTATTTCCGATCACGTTACCCGGAAGAGGCCGTAGATCAGATTATCCTCTGCGGCGGGTCGGCGCGCATAAAAAATCTCGATGTGTTTTTGCAACAGGATTTGGGCATCCCGACAATGGTCGCAAACCCGTTCGGTAACCTCCTGATGAACTCCAAGCAAATCTCGGGGGACCGTATCGCGGACCTTTCGCCGTCGTATGCGGTTGCGGTTGGTCTCGCGACCCGCGACGCGGTTTTGGGTTCGGGTAAATAAACGAAACAAACCGAGCGGTCGGTTCAACTAATAGTGAAGGTTCTCGGTCCGCGCGTGGTCCAAACGGGTGCGCGCGGCGGTTGTAAAAGGATAAAACGGCTAACTTTATGGCGCAGTTGCGTATCAACCTGCTACCCGCCTATATCGCGGAGCGCAAAAAGCGTATCGCCGCTATCGCGGGCGCGAGCGGACTTTTCGCCGCTGTTCTCGCCGGATCGCTGTTTATGTGGTTCACGGCGAAAACCGCGGCGGACAACCGCGAAACGGAAGCGGACGAGCAAGAAACGCTTGCGAACGCGGTGACCGCGACGAAGGCGGAGACGGCGCGTATCCGCTCGGCGATTCAACCGTTGCAGGACAAGGTGGACTATGTCGAAGCCGCGCGTTTTTATAACGGGTGGCGGCAGAAGATTTTCCGCCGCGCCGCGCAGTACACGTACAACAACGTTGAGTATAACTCGATGTCGGTAACAGGCAACACGCTGACGATGAACGGGTATGCAACGTCGGTGGGAGATGTGGGACGGTACTACATCACGATGTTTGGCAACCCCGACATCACCGCGCTTTCGATCTCGGGCGTGCCGGGTTGGGACCCGAACAAAACCGCGCCGGGCGCGCCGCCGCAACCAACCTCTTTGGTCGCAAAGGCGTTTCCGCTTGCGGTGACGGCGACGTTAAAAGGATCGGTCGCGCCGCCGACGCTTCCAGCGAGTTTAACGGCGGCCCCAACAGCGGGTGGTGCGCCAGCGGCAGCGGCGCCCACGGCGTCGCCGGACGCGCCGCCGCCGGACGCGGCGCCGGGCGCATCGTCTGTACGTCCCACAGTCAGTCCGTAGGAATTCAGGCAATTGGGGTAAGGGGCAAGCGGATCGAAGTGAGCGGACATAACAGGTGCAAAACATGGGCGCATTAGCCAAAATAACAAAAGCGCAGATTTGGATTATCGCGGCGGTGCTGTCGGCGATAGCGGCGGGCGCGATCTACTATTTCCTGGTCATGCCGGAGCAAGCGCGGCTTGAAGCGGCGGAGTCGAAGTTCTCGACCAATCAGGCCATTGCCGTCACCAAGCCGCAAGAAGACGCGGATCAGATAAAGGCGAAGGGTGAGGTTCGAGTGGCGCAGGCTAAGTGGGCGCGTTACGATCGAGAACTTATGCCGAACATTGACATCTCGAACTTGATCCGGGGTCAGCAACAGTTGTGGAACGAGCAGATCAATGTGCTTGGTCCGATCACCCAGCGTTACCTGTATGCGGATAAAACCGTTCAGGTGGTGAAGGCGAGCCTCGCGCTTCCCGCGCCGCCCACGGATCCGAACGCTATAGCCAAGAAGTACTTCGAGTTTCCGCTCGGCGACGTGACCGTGCAAGGCAAATTTAACCAGATTTTGAACCATGCCGAGCGCTGGAACCGTTTCAACCGGTTGGTGCTGGTGGATGGTTTGACGCTCGCCGGCAATTCGCCGAGCCTCACCGGTTCGTACAAGTTGACCGCGTACATTTTCACCCATGATGAAAAAGGCGCAGGGGCAAGCATTCCGCAGGCGACCGCAACGCAGGGCGGCGGCGGCGGCGGCTTTGGCGGCCCCCCGCCTGGATTAGGGGGGCCACCGGCTGGCTTTACCCCGCCCGGCGCGCCGCCCGGTTATAGTGGCGGCGATACCGGCGCACCGCCCGGTGCGCCCGGCGATCCTTAGAAGGGGCGCGGTAGGACGCAAAGATTGTTTATTAAAGATTGGTCATTCTTGCGTCACTAAACCCAGGTTTGTAACGGTAACGACGTTTCGAGGTTCGAGAGAAGCAACATCATGCGAAAAGCGATTGCGCCGGGCGAGATATTAAAAGACAAACGCGTCCTGATTGCAGGGGCGGGAGTAGGCGTTCTGGCGGCGGGAGCGGCGGCGTTTTATTTCTTTGGTCAGCAACAACCCGCCGTGGATGACACCGCGCCGGTTGTCGCGACGCAACCCGCCCCCACAGGCGGACCGGGCAGTCCGAACAGTCCCGGATCGGCGGGCGGACCGCCTGCGGGCGGGCGCGCGCCGGGGCAGGGCAGGCCGAAACCGACGCCGTCCCCTGCCGCCGCGCTCGCCCTCAATCAAAGCACGTCTTTTGATAACATCCCGAAAGCGATACCGGGCGGCACGGGCACGGCAGCTGCGCCGGTAGGCGGGCAACCTGTTCCTGTTACCGCTCCCGTTGCCGCCGCCAACAAACCCGCCCCAATTCGTGCAGGGCTTACCGCTCCAAATTCGCGTGTGGATCCATTTATTTCGCGCCTGATCGAGCCGTTCGAGCGACGTCCCGCTTACGAATTTGTCGCTACGGCGCGTCTTGCCGGGCGCCCGGTTCCGCCGCGTCCGCCCAAAAACGAGAACCCCGATCTTCAATTCGGTCCTTTGCCGTTTGTACAACGCCGCGTCGCAGGCGTTTTATACGATGGGCAAGTTTCGGCCATCTTGGAAACCGGCGGTGTAGGAACTGGAACGACGCAAGTGGTGCAACCCGGCGCGGCGGTCCCGTCCGGCATACCGGGAATTGACGACCTGATTGTTGACACCATTACGCCAACCTCGCTAACTCTTCGAGCGCGAGATGGGCGCACCACCTCGGTCGCGCTATCCGGCGCTCCTGATGGCACATTGACCGGATTAACCGGGGGTGGAGCCGGTGCGCCGCCACCGGTTGCGAATCAGGGAGGACGTGGCGGTCCAGGAGGAGCGGCTGAAGCGGTTCAATAGCCATGTTGAGATTTTGCGTTTCAGGTCATCAAGTTGAAACGACAGTTCAACAATACTTGCCTTCGCTTTTTCAGGCGGAGCGTACAAACTAAGCCGATTGCAGGGAAAATTAACGATGAAAAAATTCTGGATAGGTGCGGTTCTGGTTTCAGGTGTCGGGATTGCGCTATTGGCGCCGGGCGTTACTTGCGTGGCTCACGCGCAGGCGGCGGGCGATACTCTGCCCCCGGTTAGTTTAGATTTGCGGGACGCTCCCGTTCGGCAGGCGTTGGAGCAAATCTTCAACAGCGCTCGGGCGCAATACTCGATTGATCCTACCGTGTCGGGTTTTGTCAACCTGCGTATCGCGGACCAGCCGTTTGAGAATGCGCTTCGGCTCATTATGCGCTCATCTACAACGCCGCTGACGTACACTAAAGAAAACGGCGTTTATATTGTAAGACCGCGCACCCTTAATACCGGTGCGGCAGGCAACGGCGGCTTTGACGCTCCCCCGCCCAGCGCTGATACAGCCGTAAGCAATAAGTCCATTTATGAGCAGATCCAGTTAACCTACACGGATCCGTACGACCTTCAGGGTTTCTTGCCCAACTTCAAGTTGCTGACAATCTTCAACCGACCTGCGCCTCAAAGCAACAGCGGGTCTGGCGGCGGTCTTGGCGGCGGCGGCTTCGGCGGGGGCGGCGGTCTTGGCGGCGGCGGCGGCTTCGGCGGGGGCGGCGGTCTTGGCGGCGGCGGCGGCTTCGGCGGGGGCGGCGGTCTTGTTGGCGGACGCGGCTTCTAAGTTGCGGACTAGCGACAACAAAAGTTCAAAATAGCCTGTAGCACAGCTGGCGGTGAGGTTTTCTGCAAAATGCGAAAAAAAGCCTTTTTGCAGAAGGACCTCACTGCCTTTTTGTTGAATACCCCTACGGAGCGGTCACCTCTTTTGAAGCGCCGCATCTCAGCTTCCCTATAAATCGCTACTCATCGATTCTCAAGAACCATTTCCGTAGCCCGCGCGCAACCTCGGGCTACGCCTTTCGTGTGACCGCACAAGGCAACAAGCAAGCAAGCGTTATCGGTTGAAAGCGAACGTTTAGTATCCGCATACTCGTTCTGCGCCGGAATCCGAACAAAGACCAAGAATGCGCGGCTCGAAACGTTTACGGGCGACGAATAAATGAATCGCGGTCGGCAAATGAACTGCGTGATCCATGTACCTTAGGAGGACAAGTATGTTAGACTTTTCACAGCGGCGGCGACCGCTGATGCGCGGCGCGACGGTTGCCGTTTCCGCCGTTGCGGCGATCTGCTTCGCTCTTCCTGCGCTCGCGCAGGACAACCCCAGCGCAACTGCAACGTTAGTGTCGCTTGATGTGCGCGACGCGCAACTCAAAGACGCGGTTCATGCTCTCACGGCGCGAAGCGGCTTTAACAATGTTGTAATCCGTGATGATCGCACGGGGGGTAAAGGTTTTAGCCTCGTTAATGTCAAGTTGGATGAGAAACCCTTCTTTGTCGCTCTGAAAGCGATAGCGTCTTCGGCGGGCGCAGTTGTAACGCAGGAAGATGGTATTTATTACCTGTCTGTTGTGAACGCGGAAGCGTCACCAATAGTCGCCACTGCGCAACCGGCGACAGCGCAACCCGCTCAGGAAGCCGCCGCGCCGCGCCGCCTGCGAAACCGCGAACATGTGCGGATTGCGCTAAACTACATCAAGCCCAGCGAAGTTAAAGGGGTTTTACTTAACCCCGATTTTCTGGCAACCACAGATCTTCTTGACCAAGAACGGCGCGCGGCGGCGGGGGATGTTAAGATAATAACCCCAACTGGTCCCACCTTTAACATTCTGCCGACGCCGGGAACTATGGGCGCTTCCGGCGCCGCCGCAGGCCGTGACAGCGACGATGCTTACAGCGCCGGGCAACGCGGCGGCGGCGGCGGACGCGGCTTTGGCGGCGGTCAGGGAGGCGGCTTTGGCGCTGGGCAAGGCGGCGGCGGCTTTGGCGGCGGCGCACAGGGCGGTGGCGGTCAGGCTGGCGGCGCACAAGGCGGGGCATTAGGTATTGAGGGCATAGACAATATTATCTCGAACGAAGCGGATAACACGCTGATTGTTCAAGGCGATGCCGCTGGCATCGAGGAACTTCGTTCACTTATTCGGCTTTTGGATGTTCCTCCAAAGCAAGTCTTAATCAAGGCCGAATTTGTGCAGGTAAGTATTGCGGACGCGGATAGTTTTGGTATCACTTGGAACCTCACGCCCGCCAATAACATCAATGCGACCACGCAGGCTTTAGGTAATGCGAACTCAATTCAACTTGCCTATGCGTCAGGTAACGCCGTCGCCAACCTTCGTGCGACCGCAACGCGTTCCACAACCAACATTATCCAGTCCCCAATTATTACCACGGTCAACAACCGACCGGCTTCGGTGACCATCTCGGACAACGTGCCGTTCTTTACGACGCAACAAGTTATTACCGGCACCGGTCTCATCTCGAACCAAACGCAGGTTTTGTTCGCCCAGGCAAGAAACGGTCTTGATGTAACGCCGCATATTAATGGCGACAACTCCATTTCCGTCAACCTTCAACCGATCTTACAAACGATCTCGTTTGTCACCGGTCCCAACGGAGAGCAGTTGCCGCGTACCGCGACGCAAAGTCTCGTTACCTCCCGGCGCATCCAGAACGGGGAGACGATGGTATTAGGCGGCTTCATCACAAAGCAGGAAGACCGCAACACCAACAAAGTGCCGCTCCTCGGCGATTTGCCGATTATCGGTAGCTTGTTCCGGTCACGCGACCGGACGCAACGCGGTACGGAAATTCTCGTATTTATCACCATGACGATTATTGAGGACCGCGCTCAGGGCGTTATCGGCACCGGCGGCTCGTCGGCTCCGCCCACCCCATAGAATACGGGTTGCGCTAACACAAAAACAAACCGGGAAGCCGCAAGGCTCCCCGGTTTGTTTTGTCTTGTTCGATACGGAAATAAGGAGCAAACCGCTCTTGTTAAAGCAGCTCGCCGTGGAAGCCCCACAGGTGCGCGGCTATTGAACGGACACGCACGGTCTTGCCGACTAAATCGCGCTGGGCGGGGAAGTGGACGGTTTTGCCGCCGCGCGTCTGCCCCTGCCACATTTCGGCGTTTTTGTGCGACTTGCCTTCCACCAAAACCTCAAAGGTTTGTCCGACCTGTTCGTGGTTGATCTCGACCGTGATACGGTTTTGCAGGGCGATCAACGCTTCCAAACGGCGCGTTTTTTCTTTCGCGGGGATCTGGTCGGGAAGGCTCGCGGCCTGTGTCGGTTCGCGCGGCGAGTACGAAAACATAAAGGCGGCATCGAACCGGATTTCCTCGACAAAGCGCAGGGTGTTCTCGTACTGCTCCACGGTTTCGCCGGGGAAGCCCAGCATGATATCGGTCGTGATAACAATTCCGGGCATTCGGGCGCGCAACTTGCGAACGATCTCGCGGTACTGATCCAGCGTATAGCCCCGGTGCATCCGCTTCAAAAGAACGTCATCGCCGACCTGCACGGGCAGGTGAACCTGCTCGCACACGTTGGGAAGAGCCGCCATTGTTTCGATAACGTCATCGGAAAAGTCTTTGGGGTATGGCGATGTGAACCGAATCCGCTCGATTCCCCGAACCGCGCCGACGCGGCAAAGCAATTCGGCGAACGCACAGGTCGCCTCCAACCCTTTAAGCCCGTAAGAATTCACCGTTTGACCTAACAGCGTGACTTCTTTCGTGCCATGCATGGCGAGATGTTCGACCTCGGCGACAATATGGTCGGCGGGGCGAGACCGTTCTTTGCCGCGCGTGAGCGGCACGATGCAGAACGCGCAGAACTTGTCGCAGCCGTACATAATCGAAACGAACGACTTGAGCTTGCCGGTCGTGACCCGCTTGCGTTCGGGTAGGAACAGGTTCGCCTCCACCTTTTTGCGCGGCAACTGCAGTTGGATCAGCACCTCGGATGGTCGGCCCGTGGTCGCCTCGCCGGACGACAGCATCGAGCGTCGCGTTTTGATCAGCTCGGGGATGCGCTCCAACTGCGCGGTTCCCGCGATCAAATCAATATGCGGCGCGCGGCGAGCGATCTCGGCCCCGGCCCTTTGCGCCATACACCCGGTCACGCCGATGGTCATGCCAGGCCGGTCCCGCTTCCACTCGGCGAGTTCGCCCAACTTGGAGAACACCTTGTCTTCGGGCTTTTGGCGCACCGAGCAGGTGTTCAGCATCACGACATCGGCCTGAGACGCGTCGTCGGTTTCCACCATCCCCTCGGCTTCGAGCAGATTTTTGATCTGGTCGGTATCGTCCACATTCATCTGACAGCCCCACGTAATCACATGGAACTTACGGGGCGGCATGGGCGTGTACTGCTCCAATACTTCTATGGCGACGGCGGTCGCAGTCGTGTCGCCCGTGGCGTCGGCGGCAACATCGAGGGGAAGGGGAATGTCTATTTTTTCTGCGAACATAGCAGATCAGTATACGTCGCGGCGGAAGGGACACGCAAACAAAACGGCATTGGGTGTTGGGTGTTGGGTGTTGGGTGTTGG
>CAXUMS010000023.1:0-42043 GCA_964252165.1 uncultured Armatimonadaceae bacterium | reverse complement strand
AAAAGGGGGGGGGGGCGCGAAATAGAGTAGGGTTCGGGACGGGAGGGATGCGTATGAAGGTATTGGTCGTAGGCGGGGGCGGGCGGGAACACGCGCTTTGCTGGAAACTCGCGCAAAGTAAAAGCGTGCATAAGATTTTCTGCGCGCCCGGCAATGCCGGAACCGCGTTGGTTGCCGAGAATGTCACGATTGGCGCGCTCGACATCGAAGGGTTGCGGCTGTTCGCCGAGCAGAACTGCGTAGACCTCACCGTGGTCGGGCCGGAATCCGCATTGATTGCCGGGATCGTGGATGCGTTCGAGGCGCGCGGGCTTCGCATCTTCGGGCCATCGCGCGAACCCGCCCAGATCGAAGGGTCGAAGGCGTTTTCCAAAGGATTGATGCGGAAGGCGAATATTCCTACCGCCGATTTCGAGGTGTTCGACAATGCAGACCGCGCCCGTGACTATCTGCGCGGTCGCGCGCAAAACGGCGCATTTCCCTTAGTGGTCAAGGCGGACGGCGGGGCGGCGGGCAAACGCGTGGTGAGGGCGCGTAGTTTGGACGATGCTTTAACCGCCGTCCACGACATGATGGAGCGGCGCGTGTTTGGCGCATCCGGCGACCGTGTTGTGATCGAGGAATGTTTGACCGGCGAGGAAACCAGCGTGATGGCGTTCGTGGACGGCGAAACGCTCGCGCCGATGATCGCCATTCAAGACCACAAGCGCGCCTTCGATGGCGATACCGGCCCGAACACGGGCGGAATGGGGGCGTATGCGCCGGTTCCCGCCGTTCCCGCGCCGGTCATGGACACCATCGCGCGAACCATTCTAACGCCCGCCATGCATGCGATCCGCGAAACCGGCATTCCTTACCAGGGTGTTTTATATGCGGGCGTGATGCTGACGCCGACCGGCCCGCAATGTTTGGAGTTTAACTGCCGTTTCGGCGACCCGGAAACGCAGGTCGCGCTTCCCCTTTTGGTGACGGATTTGGCCGAGGTGTTGTGCGCCGTGGTGGATGTGGAACTCGACCGAACGCCGGTCCGCTTCTCTGACCGCACGGCCTTATCTATCGTACTGGCGTCCGGCGGTTACCCCGGCCCGTATGAAACCGGGAAAACGATTACCGGTTTGGAAAGCGTCGCCAAGATGGACGCGGTCGCGGTCTTCCATGCCGGGACGCGTCAGAACGAGGGGCAAATTGTCACCGATGGCGGGCGCGTTTTATCCGTCACCGCGACCGGCGACACGTTCGCCGAGGCGCACGAACGCGCGTACGCGGCGGCGAAAAAGATCCAGTTCGAGGGCGCATTCTACCGGAACGACATTGGGGGAAATCGAGAAAGTTTATAACGTGCGTTCGGGATAAGGAACCGCTTTCTTACCGGTTATGGTGGCTTCCGAGCGGCTCAAGCCCTCTCGCTACCGGGCCAAGAAGCCATGATCCCGCTGAAGCGGGAAGCGGATACGGCTCGTGTTGCGGGTTTGTCTAACGTGGACGTTGTCTACAACGGAGTACAATTACGAACCGTTATGCATCACCAACAACACGAGCCGTCCTATCTTCCCGCTTCAGCGGGATTACGGCGAGCGGCTCGCCCGGTAGCGAGCGGGCTTGAGCCACTCGTGAGGATGCCATACAGAAACAAAACGCGGCGTTAACCCGAACTTACGTTTCATAGCAAGAAGACGCGGAAGCGAGACCTGACGATGGCTTAAAGCCTTTCCTTTTGACTTTCTCGTCTCCTTGCTATGAGCTTCCTCGCTTCGGTCCTAAACTGCGTCCTCCCACTCGCCCGTGAAGCGAAGAACGCCATCGCCGCATTGGGGGCAGGGCGCGCCGTCCACGTTCCACGTCAGCGGCTCCTGGCACACGGGACAGGGGCCGGTTTCGGTTCCGTCGCACCCGATCCGTTGCGCCTCCGCATACGCGACCACGGCATGATCGGCGGGCGGAACCAGCGTCACGAACGCGTAAGGGCGCACGGCCCGGCACGACCCGCACCAAACGCGGTTCGCAAGCCCGCCGACCTTGCCATAGCCGGGATAAGGGATTGTTGCGCCGCCCGGTCCCGGCGTCCACTCCTGCGCGTGGATGAGAACCTCGTCGTGACCGCACGTATCGCAGACATAGAGTTTGGAAAACGACATGGGAAAATTCGAGAGAACGCCCGCTAAACCCCGATTGCCGTTATGGCATGCCCCACGAGTTTCGGCACGGTGAACGAAACCACGCCCGTCTCGGTGTCGAAGGCGAAGGGAACCGACATGCCATCCGGCTCCAGCGTCACCGTGCGGACCGTCTCGCCGCTTGCGACACGGATGCGGGCCTCGACATCGTGGAGCAGGATCACGTCTTCCACGATGTCGAACTTTTGCCCGCGTCGCTCCGGGACATAATGGAGCAGGTGCAAAACGTAGCGTGATTCGGCCTCCTGATAGTTCAGCGCGGCGAGAAGCGACGACGGCGCGCCGGGCGTTTCCACCAGCGGCGCGCCGGGCAGAAGCAGTTTGACCGCGGCCTGCACGAGTTGTTTGCACCAGAGCGGCGCGTTGTCCTGATACTGCGCGAACAGGGGATGCATGAAGTAGAAAATGTTTCCCTTACGAAGCGCGCCCGCGTACTCGGCCTTGCCCGCGCTTGGGGCGTGCAGGTGCGAGCAGAAATGCTTCCAGGTGCGGTTGAAGTAGGGCGGCTCGACGCTTGCGAGCGTTTCCGCGCCCTCGGCGGGCGTGACCAATAGGCCGCGCTTGTACATGGCGTGCGCGGCGGGCCGTAGAGCCGGAACCGCTTCCCGCAAAGCGTCGCCCGGTACAAGAAAATCAGGCTCGTATGGGGCGTCGCCGCCGTTGTACAAGGCGGGGAAATCAGCGAGAACGAATCGGTCGCTTTTCCATGCGAGTCCGGAGCGATGCGTCGCGAGTATCGCCCCGCCGCTCTGGGTGAACGCATCGAGGCGCGTTTTCAAATCGTCGTCTACCAAAACCGTGTCGGGCAGGATCAACAGTCGGTAGCCGCTCAAGTCCGTGGTGTCGTCCACGATGTCGAATTGCCGACCCAACTCTTGAAGCATCCGAACCGCGCCCTGCATCGCGGGCTGATCGCGTTCGGACTTGGTCGCAAACGCCCCGCCGCGATGCGTAAACGCTTCCGGGGTTAAAACCGCAATATCGGCGACCCGCCGCGCGTTCCGGCACCAGGGTTCTTTTTCCCGGACGCTCTGGTACACGCCGCCGATGAGTTTGTAGGTTTCGTCGTCCAATTTACCACGCGGCGGCAGTTGGTCGCCGATGGAGCATTTCGCGCCCAAGGCGAGCATGTGGAAGCATTCAAAATCGAGCGCGGCGGGATTTTTGAACGAGCCAAAATCGCCCCACGACGTATGGAATTTGCCCGTCATCCCCAAACAATCGTGGCCCAGCGTGCGGGCGTAGCGCATGGCGAGCGGAAAATGAAGGTAGCCCCAGCCGCCCGACGGCAGGGATTCCAACTCGTAGTGCGTGTACGCGCCCCGGGTCGCGCGGTGGCGCGGCCCGACATGGCCGGAGTTGTAGAAAAGGGTGGCGTCGGGCTTGAACAAGCGCACAAACGCGGACATTTCCCGCTCCCATTCCTGAATAACGTGGATCGCAAACCGCTGACGGTCGCCCGTCTCCTCCGGGTTAAAGCCGCTGTCGTCCATCGCGGTTTTCCAGTGGACCGCAAGCGAGCCGACCGCTTGCACAATGTCGAAGAAAAAGCCGTCCACGTTTTCCGCCCCGATGACCTCGAAAATATCGCGGACGTGGTCGAACAAAAACTGTCGGTAGCCGGGGTGGAACACATCGAGGTTGCGGTAAAAGCCCGGCGCGAGCGGGGCCGTGCCGTATTCCTTGCCCGTTTCATCTATGCACAGCCAGTCGCGGTGGCGGTCGGCGGTCCATTGGTCCCATTGAACCGTAACGTAGATCGGGGCTTTGATACCGCGCGCATGGCAGGCCGCGATCTGCTCGGCGAGCAGATTGGGGCGCGCAAGTTGCGGGTGAATTCGTTCCGGGTGCGCTTTCGATGGGTAGTACAAATGCCCGTGATGGCACCGCGCAAACACGGTGACCGAATCCACGGACGCTTGCGCGAGCGTGTCCGCGAATTCGTTTGGGTCGAAATCCGCGCCCACGCCGGGAATATCGGGGCTGGTATGAAAATCGAGGTGGACCTGCCGGAACCGCAGATCGGCGGGCGGGACAGGGCTGACAACGGCATCGGTGTTCGTGTTTGACATATTGGTTTTGCTGAAATTAAGAAAAGAAGGCCCCCTAACCCCCGGTAATGGGGGGACCGGAAGCCTGTTGCCATAGATTAACGGTGGGCGCGCAAGGTAAAGGCGTCGCTGTAAGGTTCTTTCTTGTCCCCCCATTATTGGGGGTTAGGGGGCCTTCTTCCTCCCCGCTTCAGCGGAAACAAACGCATCATCGCCGCATAACACCACATGAACGTGATCGTCAATTATCGCGCCGCCGCTTTTGTTGCCGTAGTCCCCGCGCCCGCCTTTGCCACAACGGGTTTTGCGGTGACGGATTGCCCCTGCGCGCGGCGGGCGAGTTCCGACATGGTGACAAGGGTGTAGCCTTTAGCGCGCAGGGCCTGAACCAGGGCGGGAATGGCCGCCGTGGTGGTCGGCGGGGCGTTGTGGAGTAGCACAATCGCGCCGGGACGTAAGCCCGCCATCACGAACTGCGTGAGCCGGGCCGGGCTTTGGGCGTCGCCCTCGAACTTGATGCCGTCCACGGTCCAGTACGCCCCCGCCATGCCGAGCGCGCGGGCGGAATCCACCACCGACGTGTTAAAATTGCCGCCGGGCGGGCGGTAAAACCGGGGGCGCTTGCCAATCGCGTCGCGCACGATACACGATGTCCGGCACAATTCGCGCTCCACCATCGTGGGCGTTATCATCGTCAGGTTCGGATGCGAGTACGAATGGTTCGCGACCTCGTGGCCTTCCCGGTCCATCCGTTGCAACAAGCCCGGCGATTGCTCGGCGCGCACGCCGACCACGAAAAACGTCGCGGGGGCGCTTGCGGCTTTCAGGGCGTCCAAAAGGGCTGGGGTCAAGGCCGGGTTGGGGCCGTCATCGAACGTCAGCGCGACCAGATTTTGCGTTGTCGCCGCTTTCCATAAACCAACGCAGTCGCCCGCGACCTCACGGTTGTACCGCCGTAGTGACGCGCGGGCGTTGTTGAAAAGCGGATCAATGGCGACCACGGACTCGATATGCGACAACGCCCCTGCGCTGTCGCCGACCGCGACCGCGCGCTCGGCAAGCGCGAAATGGGCGGCTTTGCGACTTGCATGCGGCGTCAGGAGCAGAACAAGGCGCGGGCGCAAACGGGCGATTTCGTCGGGAGAAAGACGCGACGAGGCCGGGGCGTTGCGGTTGGCAACTGCGACCGTGCGCGCGGTTTCGCGAATCAAATTCCGGTTATTGTCGTAGGCGGACACGCGCAGAACATACAAGCCGTTCGGAAGCCGGGCCGTATTCCATTCGGTGGTGAACGGCGCGTAATTGACCGACGCGGAAAACGCGCCGCCATCCACAAAATAACTGACAAACGCAACATCGGCCCGCAAATCAGCGGGCGGCGCGAGTGTGACGCGTCCGGTCAAGGCTTGCCCGCTCGCCAGCGTTTTTGGGAACGACAATGCCCCGCTTGCAAGAGGTGACGCACCGCCTTCGGCTCCCACTTCCGCCTCGAACGGCAACACAACCGCGCGGTCTTCGGCAAGTCGGCTGAAATCGCTTTGCTGGGTCAGCGTTTGCAGAAGCGACGCCCCTGCGGCGGCGTCCCCGCCCCGAAGCAAAGCGAACGCCTTTATTTCCTGACGCAGATCACCCAGCGCGGGTTGCTTGGGATCAGGGGGCGGAAGCGCATCGAGCAACGCCCGCGCGCCCTTCGCGTCGCCCATGAGCAAGCGCGTATACGCTCGCAGGAGCGGCGCGGCGGGGATGTCGCGGTCACTAACCGCATCGAAAAGGTTTTGCGCGGGCGCGAGTTTCCCCTGCGCGAGATACGACAGGGCAAGCCCCCATGTGGCGAGCGGCTCGTTCGGCGCGGCGGCGCGGACACGCGCAAACCCTTGTTCGGCCTCCGCAGGCCGGTTGGTGTGCAGGTACATGGTCGCAAGCGTCAGGGCGCCCACGGCGTCGTTGCGGTCCAGAGTGAGCGCGGCTTGAAGCGGCGCGGCGCCGTCGCTGTGTCGCCCCGCCTCCATCCCGGAAATGGCCCGGCCCAGAAGGTCGGCGTACGGCGCGTTCCGCAACGAGGGAGGCCGAAACGCCGCCTCGCCACTTGTCGCCGCCTCGCTTTCCGCCCCGCGCGTGGAAAACGGAAGGGCGAGCGCCGCCGTCACAAGAGCGGCGACAAAACGACAGGCGAACGGGAACCGCCGGACGCGGCTTGGAAAAAGCATATCGTCATTATACGGGCGCGTCGCACGCACGGCTATAACGCCCTTGCCGGAAGCGTTTATGTTGTCGAAGGTCTAAATCGTTCGCGCCGCGCGGCGCGCAAGAACTCCTATAGAGCGCGACCGCTAAATCAAACGAACAACAAGCCTCAAGAAATGGAAGCGGGTTCGCGTGCGGGTTCGCTTGGTTTTGTGGCAGGCATGGGTTGGTCGAAGCCGACAGTTTCGCCGACAAGGTAGAGCGGGCGGCCTTTCACCTCGTCGTAGATGCGCCCGATGTATTCGCCGAGCAGGCCGAGCGTGATGAGTTGCACGCCGGATAAGAGCGATAAAACCACGATCAGGCTGGTCCAGCCCGGCTGAAACGCCCCGCCGAAGAAAAGGTAGCGCGCCACGGTCGCAAGACCGTAAACGATAGAGGCGAGCGCGATAGTCCAACCGAGGTTGGTCGCAAGTTTGAGGGGGGCGTGCGAGAACGCGCACACGGCGTCCATCGCGAGACGGGCCATTTTGCGGAACGGGTACTTCGTCTCGCCTGCGGCGCGTGCGGCGCGCTGGTAGGGAAGTCCGACTTGCCGGAAGCCCACCCACGCCGACATCCCGCGCAAAAAGCGGTGTTGCTCGCCCATCGCGTTCAGGGCATCCACCACTTTGCGGTCCATCAGGCGGAAATCGCCGGTGTCGGCGGGAATATCCACATTCGTTAAGCGGCGGAGCAAGCGGTAGAAAACGCTCGCCGTGAACTTTTTGAACCACGTTTCGCCTTCGCGCTCGGTGCGAACCGCGTACACGACCTCCCATTTATCGTCGCGCCACATCCGTAGCATCTGGGTCAGCAGTTCGGGCGGGTCCTGCAAATCGGCATCGAGCAGAATAACCGCCCGGCCCCGGCTCCATTGCATCCCGGCTGTGACCGCGATCTGATGGCCGAAGTTGCGCGAAAATGACAAGACGCGCACCCATTCCCGCGCTTCGGCCCGCTCCGTTAATATACGCATCGAAGCGTCGCGCGACCCGTCGTTGACGAATAGGACCTCGACCGGCCCGAACTCGCGCGCCGCGCCCGCGACCACCTCATCGAGCCGCGCGAACAGGGCGGGCAAAACCGCCTCTTCGTTGAAGACGGGAATAATCAGTGAAACCGTTGGTCCCGCGCCCTCGCCGCCATCATCACGGAAAGGCGGCGAAACGGGCGAAACGACACGAGGAGCGCCCGCGTCGTTTACGCCGGGGACGGGTCTAGGAGAACCGGCAGAAAATTTCAAAAATATCCGTTCCCTTCTACAGTTTGGTATGCCTGTTCGGGGTGATTCGGCTGTTGTGGATGTCGCGCCTTTAACAAACGCTTGTTGACAAGGCGGTTGATGTAGTGGACCCGTAGCGTATCAGGGGTGCGGTTTAGCATTTGCGCGAGTTGTTTTATCGAAACGAACTTGCCACGGCAAAGTGACAAAACGGCGGTATCCATCTGTTGTTGTGGAACACGCCCCGCTTCCCGGACACGCTTCGCCATTTCGTGGGCGGCATTTTGTTGGTCGGCGTATTGTTCGGAGTTGTTTGTTGTATTGTTATCGTTTTGTTCGGAGCCATCAGCGTATTGTTCGGAGTTGTTTGTTGTATTGTTATCGTTTTGTTCGGAGCTACCAACGCTTGCCGGAACAACAGGTTGCTCCAACGGATCGTTGTTATGATTGCCTACCAGGTAATAACAGGTCCCGCGCCCCATACCCTCCGGTTCCAGAAATCCGCCATCTACCAGGTTCCTGAACATTACGGACAAATCTTTTGAGTGTGCGGTTGTCATTGCACGCATACGTTCGTTGGTGACTTTGCCTTCGATAGATGCGGTGGCGAGGGCGAGACGCTGTTCTTCAGAAAGAAAACGATACTTTCCGGGAAACTGCTTGTCCAAAGCCTCCGTCACCTCTTGGGGCAACAAACTGGTGGTCGTCAACCGAAGAATGGTTTGTTCGGGGTCCAGGGCATCTTGTAACAAAGGCGGACGCCAGTGTTGTTCTTTCCATGCCCTCAGTATCTTGGGAAGGCCGGACCCCGCTTGCTCGCCCGCGCCCACCATTTGGAACATCTTTTGTAAGTTCCGGTTTCGGCAGTCGCTCACGCCGCCTGACAAAACAACTGAAAGCGGTAGTCTAAGCCCGCCCGGGTTGCGGAAGCCATAAAGATCAGGTCGTTTAACGATGAGCAAAGGCACGCGTCCCGTGTAGTCCGCATGGATCAGGGCATTGACTAAAGCCTCCCGAAGCGCGACATGAACCGGGCTTTCATCAACGCGTTTTGACGAATGCTGTAACACAAAGGGAACCTTTAATTCGGCGGTCAGCTTTTGATAGACGCGACGATAAAAATCATAAAGATTTCCCGACCAACTACCGTCCGTGGTAACGCGGTCTATCCACCGTTGCGAGGAAGGAGGCAAGGGGCGCTCTTGGTAATCCACCACATAGTTCGGCAGGTAGTCTAATATGGAACGCATTCGACCAAACATTAATAAGCCCGCAAGAGTCAAACCTTCTTTTCCTGTGGCGCGGTCACGTTGCCATCCGCCGAGATTACGAAGAAAAACGGCATCTTGATCCGCTACCCACGGATGGGCGGGGCGGGTTGATTTGAAATCGTTGCGATACGCGCTTAACGTTTCCGCGTCAAGATCATTCATATCGTACTGTTCTAAAAGAATAGTGTCTCGGTTGGGGGTGATCGCTTCGGCGATCATGCGTTGCACCACTTCGTGCGGACAACGAAAATCGCCGTCGTGGTTACGCCGAAACGTTCCCGTCATCGGATTTGCGCCGACGTAAACGGGACGAATACTACGTTCGGCGCGCGGAACCGTAACCCACAATAAAGACTTTCCGCCCACCACTTTCACAGTGACATCCATATCGCGAAGAATGTTGGTGTTGACAATCCGCGTATTGTTGATCGCTGACCAGAAATCACGACGTACACGGTCCGGTTCCGCAAGTCCAAGCAAGATAGGCATACCATCCTGTTCGCCGACACCTAAAACAATGGTTCCGCCATCCGTATTCGCCATCGCGGAGTAGGATTCCCAAACGGCTCCGGGAACTTCGCCTTTGCCGCTTGCGCCTTGAGCGGCCTTGTACTCAACGTCAACGCCTTCGTCCTCGAACGTAAATTCATCACCTCGCATTTGGCTTTGTTTGTCCTTTTCGCTCGCCTATATAAGATACTGTGAACAACAGCAATTATAGCGTGTCTCACAAAAAGGCAATAGGCGCGTGACACCGCAACGCTGTTTGGTTTTGCAGGAATAACGTTTGCTAAGTGCGTTTCAGTGGGGACAAACCACAATATGTCCTTGCAACTGTGGCGATGAGATGTGGGCAAAACGCTCGCCCTACAGCGTCGCCGGGAGGGTTTGGGCGGCGGTACGAAAGCAGGGGTAGCGGATAGCGACCCACACGGCGACAAGTCCGATGGCGATGGCCCCGACCTCGATAGCGACCGGGGCGCCGAACGGTTTGGCGACAAGGCCGGTCCACAAGCTGCCGATAGGGGCGAGGCCCATCAAAATCAGCGAGTACACGCCCATGATGCGGCCCCGCAACGCGTCCGGGACCGATGTTTGGAGCAGGGTGTTCGCGGTCGCAAGAAAGGCGATAATGGCGAACCCGATACCCGTCACCAGAACGCAACCCAGCCAGAACGTGTGCGTTTGCGACAGTAAGAAGAGTAGCACGGGGAACGTCAGCGACGCGGCGGTGAGAACCAGGCCTTTGCGGTTGTACTCGGACAGGGTCGCGATGAGAAGCGCGGCGGCGAGCGCGCCGATTCCTTGACACGACGCGAGAAAGCCGAACCGACCCGCATCGGCGTGAAGGGTGAACCGGGCGAGCGATGGTAGCAAAACGAAATACGGGGCGTTGAAGATCGAGAATGCGGCGACCAAAACGATCAAAAGGAGCGCGGGGCGTTTGTCCAGAAGGTACGCCCACACCTCGCGGACCGATTCGAGCGGCGTGGCTTGCGGGCCGCCCGCGTTTTTGGGCGCGAAGTCGCCGCGCATCAGGAACAGGCCGATTAAAACCGCGATATAGGAAACGCCGTTCAGCCCGAAGCACCACGCAAGCGACGTTATCTCGCCCCGGCCCCGGAACGCGGCGATTAAAAGACCGGCAAGGGCCGGACCGAACGCGCGGGCGGCATTGAATATGGACGAGTTCAGCGCAATCGCATTGGGCAAATCGTCGCGTCCGACCATCTCGACCACGAACGATTGCCGGGCGGGAATATCGAAAACATTGGACACGCCGATCAGGGCCGCGAGCGCGATCACGTGCCAGATCTCAATATGCCCGAGCGCGATCAGTCCGGCCATCGCGAGCGCGATGAGCATCTGGGCGGATTGCGCCCACACGATAATAGCGCGCTTGGAGTAGCGGTCCGCGATCACGCCGCCGTAGAGCGAACCGAACAAAATCGGAAGCGACCCGGCGATGGCGATCATGCCCAAGTACAGGTTCGCCTGCGCTTCGGCGGGCGAATTGGCCTGCGCGCCCCCGGTCGCCTGCGTCAAACTCGCGCCGGGCGGCAGGGCGAGCAACACGACCAGCCACCCTTGCGCGGTGTTCTGCATCCACGATCCGATTAGCGAGATAAGTTGCCCGATGTAGAAAAGGCGAAAGTTGCGGTGCCGCAGGGCCGCGAAGGTTCGGGGATAGCGCGACGCGGGGGCGGCATCATTACCGGGAGAAACAACGGAGTTCGCCGCCGCGCCGCTTCCGGTCGTTGCAATCTCCTCGGTTGTTTCCGCTTCCGTTATCGCCATACCGTTCGTTTACCCTGTTTTCACTGTACCGCTATAGATGCGCGGCGCGGGCGGAACGGGATCGGCAGGTTTCAGCGACCGCATGGTGTTAGTCAATTACGTTACGTGCTGACTGATTATCAACGCCCACGGTGCAAAGCAAACCAACTGCCACGCCCAAAGCAGGGGTATCGCCACTCGTCCGGCGCGCTCGCGCGGTATTTGACTTGCGCTTCAAGAAGAACGTAAACGCCGCCTTCCAAAGAAACCGAGGCGCTCGCCATCAACAAAAGAAAGCCCGTCACTGCAATGAGTCCCCCTATTACTGGATAGAGAACATCGCTCATGGTGGAAGTGATGCAGGCGATGCCCAAAACTTGAAACAAAGGGGCAGATAAAACGAAGCACGTCCATCGTGACAAACCGCGCACGGGGACGCGCCGCAAAAAACGCGCGAAAAATGCCGCGCCCACCGACGCGGCAACCGTTATCGGGCCGATAAAGCCGTTGCGGGCGGCGCAAGCAAACAAACGCCACACAAGAGAATGCGGCGCGTCACTGCTGGGCAGGGCGAAAGCGTCAACAATCACGCCCTGGTTGCCGTAGGCGAGCGCGAACCACACGAGCGCGCCGAGAACAAATGCGGCTATTTTCTCGCCGGGCAAAAACTCAAATGTCCCGCGCTCGTTCTTTAACGGAGGGGGCGACGCGCTTTGTTGCGGCGCGGCGATGGTTGACCCGCCGACCTTTGTTTGCCCGCCGCCGCTTCCCCACGTCAGCGCGGCGGGCGTCGCGGGTTGGTTTTGTCGCCGTTGCCTCATGTTCTTGGATTGTACCGGCGTTCGCGCTGTGGGCGCGTCATCACATAGCGGGGAGCAAACCACAGGACCAGTGGTACGACCACGGGATGAAGCAAAACAACTGCCACGCCCACAAGAGCGGCACGGCGATAAAAGCCAATCGCTCCCCGCGCCCGTTCGCGCACGCGCTGAGCAGAACATACACGCCGCCTAAAACGGACACGAGGCCCGTCCCTAACAACAAAACGCCGCCGACAGCGGCGGGAACAGGCAAGGCGAACCGGTCGCTGACCGCGATCAGCGCGACCGCGAACACTTGAAACAGCGGCAGGGACAACACGAAACAGGCGGCGCGCTCCAAACCGCGTACAGGAACGCGCCCGGCCTCTCGGACCAGAAATGCGGCCCCGAGCGACGCGCAAAACGCGAGCGGGCCGCTATAGCCGCCGCGCGCCGCATCGCACACCAGGCGCACAAACAACGTTCCCGCCTCCGCGCTTCGGTCGAACAAGGGGACGAAACCGAGCGCGCCGTTTTGCGAACGGTTGGAGAGCGCGAGGAGAAACCAGACCAGCGCGCCCAGCGCAAGGGCGGCGATTCGCTCGCCAGACGCGAACTGGAGCGGGCCGCGCTCGCCCGCCCCGGTTGTCGTGGGCGACGGAACGATAACCGGAGCGGGCTGGGATGCAAAGAGATAAGAAACGCCAGGCGGAACTAACGGTGATGCGGTTTGCGCGCCGGGGGGCGGGACGAAAAACCACGTGCGCGCCCGGCGCGCGGGCGCAGGCGCAGCGGAGGAAACGGGATTAGAATAACGCCCGAACTTCATACGTCCCATTGTACCGGAACCGATGGCGAAGTTGGTGACCAAGCGGGCGCGCTTTTGGGTATCCTGACGGCGTAAACAAACCGGCGCGCCTTGTACGCCTTGCGCGCCCGAAGGAAACGTTTTAATGCCTGACAACCCAACCATCCCGATTACGCTCGACGCCGCGCATCTCGCACCCGATATTTCCCCCGCCCACGTTGCGGCGTGGCAGTCCCGCCTTGCGTGGGCGTCGGATACGCTGACAAAGGGGACCGGGGCGGGCGCGGATTTCCGAGGCTGGCTCGACCCGGCGCAGATCGTCACCGACGACGAAATCGCGCAGATCGAACAAATCGCCGCAAGCCTTCGCGAAAAGTCCGATGTTCTTGTGGTGATTGGGATTGGCGGATCGTATCTGGGCGCGCGCGCGGTGATCGAAGCCCTTGCGCCTGCGGGCGGCCCCAAAGTCGAGTTCGCCGGACAGAACCTGTCCGCGCGCTACCACACGGATCTACTTGCACGCTTGGACGGTCAGCGGGTCGCGCTGAACGTGGTTTCCAAATCCGGCACCACGACCGAGCCTGCAGTCGCGTTCCGCCTGCTTCGCGCTCTTGTCGAGAAGCAGGCGGGCGGCGCGGACGCGGCGAAGGATTTGATTGTCGCGACCACGGACCGAAAGAAAGGGGCGTTGCGCAAGGTCGCGGGCGAAACCGGCTACGAAACCCTGCCTATCGCCGACGATGTGGGCGGGCGGTACTCGGTTTTATCCGCCGTCGGCTTGCTTCCCATCGCGTACGCGGGTATTGACATTCGCGCGCTCCGGCAAGGTGCGATTGACTGCGCCGCCGCCGCCGCGTCCCAAACCGACCCGCTCCAAAACCCCATTTTGTTCTACGCCGCCGCGCGCAATCTGCTTTACAATCAGGGCTACGGTATCGAGGTTTTGTCGTCGTTCGAGCCGCGCCTTCAATACTTACAGGAATGGTGGAAGCAGTTGTTCGGCGAATCCGAGGGCAAGGATCAAATGTCGCTGTTCCCCGCATCGGTCGCGCTGACCACGGACCTTCACTCGATGGGGCAGTACCTCCAGCAGGGCAAGCGGCAGCTCATCGAAACGTTCGTGATTGTCGAGGGGAACGACGAGCCAAACCTGCCGGTTCCGCCCGGCGACGACGCGGATGAGTTGGGCTATCTTGCGGGTCGCCCGTTAACGGACATCAACCGGGCCGCGTACCAGGCTACCGCGCTCGCCCACCGCGACGGCGGCGTCCCGAACCTGACGCTCACCCTGCCGCGCCTCGACGCCCACGCTTTGGGCGCGCTGATCTACTTCTTCGAGCGTGCATGCGGCGTGTCCGGCTACCTTCTGGGCGTCAACCCGTTCGATCAACCGGGCGTGGAGGCGTACAAGAAGAATATGTTCGCGCTTCTCGCCAAGCCCGGTTACGAGGACGAAACCGCGCGTTTACAAGCCGCCGTGAATGCCACGCCGGGCGACACGCAAATCGCTTTCGGATAAACGTTTGTAAATCTTCCCCTAACTCCCTTTTCTCGTACGCGAGCGGAGGGAGTTAAAGGAAAGACGAGATAAACAACGAACTTTGCGGTTTTCTTGTCTCACTTACGAAAACGCCAACGAAACAAGGCCCATGCCCGCCACAAAGGCAACAACGCAAAGGGCAAACGCTTGGGTTTATATTGGGCGTTCGGTGTGCTTGAAAAGCGAAAAGTTGCCGTGCCTTCCTTTATGTAAAGTAGAACCTCTGGATAAAACGCAGTTTCTTGAGCCGACGCAGGCTCTATTACAAACCCCAAACGCCGGACCTCTTGCCGCGCCTGCTCCCATTTTTGCTCATGTCTAATATCCACAGCGCGAAAGCGAGCTAAAGTATCCTGCACTGACTCGAACTCATGCTCAGGAGTAAAAGTGCAGGAGATCCACGGAAAATCAATTTCCGTAACAGTCAAATGACCAAGAACGGATTTATGGCGGTAAAGGGTGTACGCGTTTTCTTCTATAATTGGAACAATAGCTGGCATCTTTTCCCCTCCCCGGTAGCACACTGGCGACGCTTACCGCGCCCGCTCCAGCCGTTCATTGGGGCGCAGGCCGCGTCCGATTTTGTGTTGCGGCCTGCCGTTCATCTCCACGATGTCGGCGGTAAAGTCAATGCCGCCTTTGAGAAGCGACGAGCCGACGCCGAATGCATCCACGTAATCGGTGAGCGTTGCGATTTTCTCGGGCGTCATGCCGCCGCTCGCGATGATCTGGACGTGGCTAAAGCCTTCGGCGTCCAAAGCGGCTCGCAAACGCTGGCACAGATGGCGGTTTACGCCGGTTAGCGGAATGTCGCCCGGATCGGAGGGCGAATCGCGGCGGAGCGATTCGTCCACCAATTTCTCCGATGTGTCCACGCGCACGGCGCGCAGTTTATCACCGAGGGCGCGGGCGACATCGAGCGACGTCTTGACGCAATCGTTTTCGTAGTCCACTAAGGCGACCAGAGGAACGTTGGGGAACGCATCGGCGAACCGGCGCGCGGCCTCTACCGTGGAGCCGCCGCACGACGCGATCAGGGCGTGCGGCATCGTGCCTGCCGCCTCGCCGTTCCACGCCCAAGCGTGCGCGTCGGTGCATACCGAGTGCGCCCCGCCGACATGGGCGGCGTAGCCGTCGCCGGTTTGCGTGCGGAAGTCCTTGAAGCGGTCGCCAAAGAAGATAATCTCGCGCTTGCCCGCCGCCTCGGCCACGCGCCGCGTTTTGGTCGCCACCCCGGTTCGATCCGCGAGAATGCCCAAGTACACGGATTCCAGATGGGCGAACAACTCGTAAGGGCCTTCAATCGTCATTACGGTATCCCACGAGCCGGTGACGCTTCCTTCGGGCAGGGCGTGAACGGTTAAATCGTTCCAGCCGGACCGCCACAGAGAGGATAAGCGAACGGCGTTCTCGGTCGCCTCACTCGTCAACGCGAGCGCACTATCTGTGTCGCCAGTCGCGATGGCCCGTGCGATCTCGTCTCGCAAACGCCGCGCGGTTGCGGTTCGCTCGCGCGCCTCGTCCGGGTTGTCGTACCGCCCCGCGCACGACCGCAACAGGGCGAGCGTTTCGTTCATCCCGCACAAAACGCTGTTTTCGCCCTTCTGGAACACCTGCATCAGAACGCGAAGCGGGGCGTCGCCCCGGCTGGCCTCGCGCCGCACGATCTCGCGGGTCCGGTTAAAGTACGTCGCCGAGTAAAACCCGCCCCGCAACTCGTCCACGGGCAAGCCCCAGCGGACCGGGCTTTGCGCGGCGTTGGCGTTGTCAATAACTCTGTTTTCGTTTTTCATTTTGTTTAAATCTTTATGAGGCAATTGGGTCAAAGATGGCCCCCTAACCCCCAATAATGGGCGGACAAGGATCTATAGCCGAAGGCAAAACTGTTGGGGAGGAAGGTGAAGACGTCGCCGCAATGTCCTTCTTGTCCCCCCCCTATTGGGGTTTAGGGGGCCAAGAACAAAACGGTATTTTTACGAACACCCAACACCCAACACCCAACACCCAACACCCGCTATCTTCCTACATCATCACCGGCTCCCGGCGCGTGAACCGAAACAACTGCGCAGGGCGATGCGCGCCCTCGCGCTTCTGGCGCGGGGTCGCCTCTAAAAGCGGGGTCGCCTCCAGCGTTTGCGCGGCGAGCATTTTCTTGCGGAAGTTGCGCTTATCAAGCGAACGCGCAAGGATAATCTCGTGAACCGTTTGCAACTCGGTGAGCGTGAACTCCTCGGGGAGCAGGGCGTACGCAACCGACGAATAGCCGAGCTTGGCGCGAAGCCGTGCGAGCGCGACCGCGATCACGTCGGCGTGGTCGAAGGCGAGCGCGGGCAGGCTTTCCACCGGGAGCCACGCGGCGTCGGCGGCGTCGGTTCCGGCTTCCGGCTCGCCCGGCGCGGGAAGCGCGCTACCCTCGCCGGGCAGAAGGGCGTAGTACGCGACCGAGATAACCCGGGTGCGCGGATCACGATTTAAGCCGCCAAACGTGTATAATTGTTCGAGGTACTCGGCCCCGGCGACGCCGGTTTCCTCGCGCAACTCGCGCCGGGCCGCATCGTCCAATTCCTCGTCCATACGGACGAACCCGCCCGGCAACGCCCATGCACCCTCGAACGGCCAAACGCCGCGCCGAATCAGGAGAACGCAAAGCCGACCGTCGCGGGCGGTGAAGGCGACCACGTCTACAGTGACGGACGGGCGCGCAAACGCGTCGGGGTTGTAGCGACCCGGCGCATCCTCGCTTTGTATATCTTGATTGTTCGTGTTCATATAACACCTACTGTACCCGCTTTAACGGATGCTGTCAACTTCTTTTACCTATGCGCCGCGCGGGGTACGCTATCCGTGTTAGAAGAAGCCGGGCGACGCTCTGCGCCGTTCGGCTTTCGGGAAACCTTTCGGGATTATGGAATTAAAGCAAATTGGCGGTGATCGCGTCGCATCGGCGGCGTATCTCGCCGAGGCGTTGGACGGATTGTATGCGGGCGAGGCCGTTCCCGCGCCGCATATCGGGGGGCGCACGGAAGGCTTGCGTCGGCTCCGGGTGTTCAATGTCGGCGTGTACCAGAACAAGCGCAACGATGTCGCCGAGGACGCCTCTGGCGCGTCGCGCTTGTCGCCGTATCTGCGGCACGGCTGTATCAGCCTCGATGAGGCCAAGCGCGATGCGGTCGGCAAGATCGGGACATCGCGGGCGTATAAATTTATCCAGGAACTCGCGTGGCGGCAGTTTTGGCAACTCCAATGGGCGCGCGACGGCTCCCGTATTTTCCAGCCGATGGAGGAGCCAAAGGTTCCTTTGGGCGATGATGACATGATACCGGATGATTTCGCTCGGGCGGAAACCGGCCTCGCGTGCATGGACCGGAGCGTTCGCGGTTTGTACGATACCGGCTACATTTTTAATCACGCACGCATGTGGATCGCGGCTTACCTGGTTCACCATCGCAAGGTGACCTGGCAGGCCGGGGCCGCGTTTTTCTACCGCTTCCTGCTTGATGGCGATCCCGCCTCCAACTCCCTATCCTGGCAGTGGGTCGCGTCCACGTTTTCGCACAAGCCGTACTTTTTCAACCGGGGCAATGTAGAAAAGTACAGCCGCGACCCCAAAACCGGCCAAACGTTTTGCGACACCTGCCCCGCCGCGCGCGATAATACCTGCCCGTTCGATGCGTCGTACGAAACGCTGGGGCGGCGCTTGTTTGGAACCGCGTATCAAGGCGATGAACGAGGCGGGCGACCGGCAAGCGTCGGCAAAAAAAGCAAGGCCGAATACAACGCCCCGCGAACCGCGAAAAGCGGTGACAGGAGCCAGCGCGCCGACCGGCGCGCAAATCGCCGAGAAGCGGGAGACGACGATGCCGAATAGCGACGAAACCGTCACGGATGTGGAACCCGCGCCGGTTGTTGTTTGGTTGCACGGCGACCATCTAAGCGCCGAAAATCCCGCGCTCACGCGTTACCCGGATGCGCCCGTGGTGTTCGTATTCGACCGGAATTTTCTGCATGAAGCGCAGTTCGCGTTCCACCGCTTGTTTTTTCTGTACGAATCGGTTCGGGACGTGTTCGCGTCGCGGGGCAAGCCGGAGCGGTGCCAGATTCGCTTGGGAGCCGTGATCGAGGAGGTGCGCACGTTCGCCCGCGAACGGAATGCGCAAACCATCGCGACCACGGAAACGTTGGGCGAGCGATTCGCCGAGTATAAAACCGACTTAGGGCGTGACTTCCGTGTTGAGGCGCTGCCCGTTCCGCAGTTGGTTCCGTCCGACCCGGCCCGCACGCCGCGCCGCTTTTCCGTTTGGTGGCGCGGCGTCGAGGAAGACGCTTTGCGGTAGTCGCGCCTGCGAAAAGCCACTGGTAAAGCGGTTTGTTTTACCTGTTTTTGAACGCCCTCAGTCTGTTGGCTAAGGGCGTTTTGTTTGCCTCTCGTTGGGGCGGGGGTATAGGAGCGAACAAGCAAGCGAGCGCGTTGCGCGGGGCTATCAAGGAGATAACGGTCAGAACATAACCGCCCCCGCCGCGAAAACGCTTCAACCCAAAGGACGAAAACGACAAAAACAATGAGCATAGATATACGAACCCCGGCGGAACGGGATGCGGATAACGCCCGCATCAATCAGGCGGTGGCGGAAGAGGTGGCGGTAGGAATGGCCGCAAAGGCGGATGCGGAACACGTACGCGCGAATGCGCTTGCCGTGGACGCCGCCGCCGAGGCGTCGCGGGCGAACAACTTCGCCGTAGGCGCGGCGGTCGAGGCCGCCCGCGCCGACGCCCTCGGAACGGTCGCGGCGCGTCAGGCCGTCCATCTGGACAGCGCGCGGAACGACCGTGATGTGGCCCTTGCGACCGCCCAGCGGGCGAACCGCGACGCCCGCAACTCGTCAATGGCGTTTTACCTCCTGCTCGGCGCGGTCGGCGTCGCCGCACTGATCGGGCTGATCTGGTTCTTGGCGAAACCGGGCCAATCCACCGCGACAAACGCGCCCGCCCCGCCGCCCGCCGCGAACCGACAAATGACCCCCACGCCCACGGTTACGCGCACCGTGACCGCGCCGCCGGTCGCCGCGCCGCCCGTGATTATCGAGCGCAAAGTCGTGGTTCCCGTGGACCGACCGGTCGCGGTTCCCGTGCCGGTGGATCGTCCGGTTCCCGTTGTGGTTCCCGGTCCCGCATCGCAAAACGAGGCACCCGCAACCACGACGCCCGCTTCAGAAACCGCCGCGCCCGCAACGACGGGTAGCGGCGAGAAGCCGCTTCGCGGTTACGTCGAACCCGCGACTGGCGGTTAGCGTCTGGAGCCTGAGCGGATTAACAAGGCGCGTTACGGCGACGATCAGGCCGTAACGCGTTTTGTTTTGCCTTATCTAACCTGCTCTACGGCCTGACGTTTCGATTTTACGGATGAGCGCGAAAACCTAACACGTCGCTGTTGGTTCAAGGCTGTTTTGTAATTTCTCTTGAAGCCTTTCGACCGCTTTTTTACTTCCTTGCGCTTCATGGCTGGCGAGGCATTCCTCGTATAAAATGCGCGCTTGCTCGGTTCGCCCTTCGCGTACGAAAATGTCCGCCTGAACCTCCACGGCGGCGCGGCGGCTTCCCTCGTCGTTCTGGTTTTTGTGCAACAAAGCGGCGTGGGTGAGATGCGCCCGCGCCTCGGCGTACCTGCCTTGATCGGCGTGCATCCGGCCCAGCAAGCGCAGACAAAAACCGACCCCGGTGTCGTCCCCGGTATCTTGCCAGATAGACAGCGCCTCCTCGATACACGGCGACGCTTCCGCAGAACGGTTTAGCCGCAGAAGCGTTGACCCCTTCCAAAACAGCGCATCCGCCACCAATACACTGCGCGGGTCAAGAGCGCGGCGCGCTATAACCGCCTGGTTGCAGGCGTTCAGCGCTTCCTCATAATCGCCGAGATGGTTTAGTATCTCCGCCCTAACGCGCACGCAACTAATTACGTCTTCAGGGCGTTCCCTTTGCTGGAAGCGCGCTTCGGCCTCGCGGAGATACGCGAGAGCGGCGTACGAATTCCCGGCGTAATGGCACGCATTACCAAGCAAAAAGCGAAGCATTCCTTCAAGCGGCGCTTGCTCCGGTTCCAGCGGCCCAAGCGACAAGCACTGCTCGCCGCGTTGAACGGCGCCGGAAAAATGACTTTGATCAAAAAGAAAACAAGCGGCGGCGAACGCGGCGAAGAACCGCAGGAACATCGGGTTTGTCGTCGCCGCATAGGTGTTGTCGAGGTATGGAATGGCTTCAAACGTCAATCCGGTCAAACCCAAAGGACGAAGGCGTAAAATGAAGTCAACCTGTTCGATGGTAGATGGTTGTGTCAAAATCCATTGAAGCGCCGTTTTTAAAAACGGTTCGGCGTGCGCGACGGTTAGGAAGGAAGGCGGTTTGTCCGCATCGGTGACCGCGTCCATCATCCAGTTTTCGCACAGCGAGACAAGTCGTTCATTTAACTGGGTGCGGGTCGCCGACGGAACCTGCCGCCACGCGCACTCCCGTACCACTTCGGTCAAAAAAAACGTTTCCCCGCTTCGCTCCAACAAGGCGGTTCGTGATAAGGCCAGTAGCGTTCGCCGGGAAACGCGAGCGACCTGTAAAGCAAGATCCGGGGAAAAGGGCGCGGGAAACACGGCCAGACGGGAAAACGCTTTCTGAGCGTGCGGCGGCAATGCGTCAAATTTCGCCTTGTACAGCGCGTGAAAAAGCCGCGTTTCCTTGCCGGTCAGGTGCGCCGTTTTTCGCGCGGCGATTTGCTTCGCCGCGCGCTCAAAGGTAGCCGCCGGTTCCAGAAAAGTCGTCGTAACTTCCTGTCCCGTTCGTTCGGATAAACGCCACACATATCCCTGCGCCCGCTCCCCTTCGGGTTGAAACTCCACGGCCCGTCGCGCCGCCGCTATCGCCCCGTTGAGATTACCCGTCCTCTCGAAAGCGTCCGCGAGCGCGAGAAGAATTTCCGCGATCCAGGCATGCGCTTCCGCGCGGCGACTGGCGAGCCACGCTTCCCCGTCGTCCCCGAGCCGCTCGCATCCTTCCAGAAACAGCCCGCCGATCTCGCCTTCCGCCTCGATAAGCAGGTGTAATCGCTCCTCGGGCGGAGCCGCGTTCGCCCGCCGGTAGGCATCGCGCAAACGGTCTATGTTGGTGACGAACGCGCCGGGGGTAGCGCGGATCGCGCTTTGGTCGCACTCGAAATACTCGTCGCCGAACAGCCCCCGCAACAAAGTGAGCGCTTGCCGCAATTGAAGGCGCGGCTTGGGGTTGTCGCACCAGAACCTATCGGCGAGCGTTTGGCGAGAACAAGCGGTTGGCGTGGCGTTGGAAGGGCCGGGAACCCGGGCGGGAAGCAGAAGCGACGCCAAAACCGCCCGCGCCTTATGCGAACGCAGGCTCTCCGTTTTGCTACCGCAACGAGCGTGGGAAACGCCGAGCAGGCATACTGTCCAGACTTCCACAGAAAGAAGATACCTGAAATCGGACTATTTTTAGTATATACACAGAAAGCGCGGAAACGTTTACGTTTTGTTTACGCTTGCTCGCTTATAATGGGGATTGCGGGAAGAGCGTTTGTCGGGCGGGCGCAGTTGATATTCGCAGTCCGACGAGGCTACGCCCCGGTAGAAAAGGAGATCACCGTTCTACCTCACGAGACGGGTCAGCCGACCCGTCTGATTATATTCTTCTTTTGTAAGAGCGTCAACGAATACCACTGCTGACAGAAAGAACTCGCAAGATGCTTTCTCGTTCCTCGTTCCGCCCCGGTCGCCGCTTCGGTTCAAGTCGGCTTATCCCCGTCACGCTTTTTGCAATGGCGAGCGTCCCCGCTCTCGCCGCAAGTTCCGGGCGCTTTCGCGCGCGGACATCGTAAACAGCGCCGCTATCAACCAAAACCGACCACTGTAGAAACCAACAAACGTTGTTTATCAATCTTATCAACCGTTTGACGCCCGCCGCCCCGTTGATCATGTGCGCCGTTGCAAGCGTGGTGACCGCCACGGCGCGGGCGCAGGCGCCTCCGCCGCTTCTTTTCCCGGTCGTCAAAGGGGCGGATTGGTCCGATACGTTTGGCGCGCCTCGGACCGGACACACACATCAGGGGCAGGACCTGATGGCCCCGAAACTGCGTCCGCTTATCGCCTGTTTCGCCGGTACGGTTGTTTTGCACCGCAACCGGGGAACCGCAGGCAACTGGATCACGCTTACCGGAGTAGGCGCGTACCAGGGTTGGCGCGCCGAGTATATGCACATCAACAACGACACGCCCGGCACGAACGACGGCGTGGGCGGCGACCGCTACGCCTTTGCGCCGGGTCTCAAGGATGGCGACGCGGTACAAGCGGGGCAGTTCTTAGGCTACGTGGGCAATAGCGGCAATGCCGAAGGCGCCGACCCGCACGGCAGTCACTGCCATTTCGAGTTATATGGTCCGCGGGGCGTTATTAACGCCGCCCCCGTCCTTCGCTCCGCGCGTATAGTTTCGCTTGCGGAAACAAAGGGACTTGCCGCTCTGCCGCCGCCGAAAGAAGCCGGGCCGCTCCGTATCGTAGGCGTTGTTCTTGCGACCTTCCCGGATCAGGCGGAAGCCGTGGTCAAGGTGACAAGCATCACGGAGTTTGGCGGCTCACCTATCGCCCTGCGCCCGCCGCGCGTCAAACGGCTCGTTTTCGGCGGTTCCGGCGCGCCCGCGTCCCCGCTCGCTCTGGGAACGCAACTCACTGCAGAGGGCAAAGATATGGGGCGGGGGCGTCCGCTCCGCGTCGCGCGGCTCACCATTCAGGGAGTGGAAACGCTGTTTACAAACGCCGCCGACGGCGACTTGCGGGAGTACGCGCACGAAAATACGGGCACGCGCGCTTCTCGGAAGATAACGGCTCCTCCCGCCCCTCGTCTCCCGGAACGTTTCGGGCTGGAAAGTTTCGACCGGGGCGTGTATCAGGGTTGGCGTTTGGACGGCGACTGCTGGGGACACGCCCCCGAGCCAATTTATCAAGGAACCGCTTTTCGCACCGTTCCCGGCGCGGTGGGACGCTACTACCTGTCAACCGCGCACCCCCGGATCGGGGATAATCGCCCGTCCACGGGAACCGGGGTGGCGCAGTCCCCGGAGTTTGCCGTGACCCATACCAAATTGCGTTTTCTCATCGGCGGCGGAAACTACCCGGGCGAGGTGTGCTTAAACTTGCTGGTCGGCGGGCGCGTGGCGCGAACCGCGACCGGCGACGGTTATGACCGTTTGTCACCGGTTGAGTGGGATATTGCCGAGTTTACGGGGAAGCGGGCGCGGCTGGAGATCGTGGACAAGCGCGCTATGGGTCAGCGCGCGTACCTTCTGCTCGACGAACTGGAACTGGTCGGACTGCCTGTCGCCGCGGTCGCCGAAGCGGACCCGGTCGAACCGGTTCTTTTGGAAACCGCGCCGATTCCCGCATCCGGCGCGTCCGATGCCGTAGACGGCGTGGTTCCGCAAGCGTTTGTTCTACTCCCCGATGGGACCCGCGTGGAAGGCGTCCGCCTGATGACGCTGGAGGCGACCGGGTACGGTCCGAACGACAACGGCAAATGGGGCGACCAAACCGCGCTGGGAACAAAGGTGGGCTTCGGCACGGTCGCCGTGGATCCCAAAATCATCCCGCTCCGCAAGCATTTATGGGTGGAGGGCTACGGCTTTTGCATCGCGCTTGACACAGGCGGGGCGATCAAAGGAATGCGAATAGACCTCGGCCACGACAACGAAACCGACGCGGCGGCAGTAGGGCGCAAAAAAGTGCGCGTCCTTATTCTCGACTGAACCGCTTGCGGCCCGTAAACTTCTGCGCCCGCGCTTTACGCGCCTTTTAATCCGGTTGCAAAGACAAAAATCGCAACCTCGTTTCGTGTTAAAGGAAACAAAACGATGAGAATTCAAAAACGTGACTCCGTTATCGCCATTGGCGCGTGCGCCTTCCTCCTGATGGGCGGAGCGTTCGTCTGGGGCGCGCGGGGCCAAAACAACGCGGCGACCGTCAGCAAAACGGCCACCGTGCAACGTATCTGCGGTCCCGTGGAGGCCGCAAAGAAAGGGAAAAGGTGGATGAAGGGATGGGTGGGGACGCTGTCTCCCAAAGGGCTTTTCGTACAGGGGGGCGGTTATACCGGGCGTGACTTATCCTCGGAAAATGACGACGGTAACTTCTGGACATGGAGCGAGAAAACAGGTTTTGTCTGGGGGGCGGTTATTAATAAAAAGAAGTTTAACCCAAAGACGCACCCGGGGTTGTTCGGGATAAACCCTGACCGGCAAAAGCGAGCTGACGACTGGAACAAGCGGTTTGGATTTCGTGATGAAAAGCGGAAGACAGGTGGCTACACTGCCCTTAGTGCGCGGGCTAACAGTGTTTCACTGGACGGGAAAGTGGCTGTGGGCGAATGGGGAATCGAAGAAAGCGAGATAGGCTCGGAGGCTTTCGTGTGGCGCGAGGATACCGGCTTCCGAATGCTACTCGACGTAGCTCCTATTCCAGCAACCATTGAAACTAAAAACCGTTACTACTACTGGCAACCGGAAGTGTCCGATGACGGAACCACGATTGTCACCGGTTTGGAGGAGATATGGCGTATCCACGACCCCAACCGTTTCGGCCCCGCTAAACCCCACTAAATAAAAGTTGTACGAGTTCTTCGAGCGGCAAAATTGGGGAGACCGAAAAGAAAAGCGGGGAACCGGTGCTTCCATCCGCTTTGGCGACGGAATATCCCACATCACTGAGCCTTACCGTTTCGGCGACGGTTACGCCACGACAGCAAGCCCGTCACCAGAAGCGCTGTGGGCGCGAGACCTGCGAGGGCGTACAGGGTTTTGCTGAACAAGCCGCCCCACCAACCGTAGTGGAGCGGGCCGACCGACGCGAGGACGCGCCGCCCGCGCGGCGCGCTTCGGGCGTCGCTAACGCGAAGGACGCGGCCCGTGTACGGGTCGAGCGTGACCGATGCGTACGTGAGAAGCCGACCGTCCGTGATGGTTTTGTACGCGGTGAAGGGGGAGGTTACGTTAAAGGGCCGTGCGACGCTGGTCACGCGGGCGTCGCGGGGCGGGGCGTCATTGGCGCGCCGGACCAGTTCGTCCAAAGGAAGCATCGGTGCGTTTGGGCGGGGCGGGCGGACGATTAGGGGAGCGGGCGGGGCGTCCGGGGATGTTTTCGTTAGCCCATAGACGAGGCGGGCGACCGGCTTGCCGAGCGGGGCGTCGAGAACGAAGTACGCCCCGGTCGCGGCGAGCAAAAGTAATGCCGGGAAGGCGACCGCGCCCACGGCGCTATGCCAGCCCAGCGCGCCGGACGGTTTGCGCCAAGCGCTTGGGCGGTATAGCCACGCCCCGGAAACGAGCAACACAAGCGTCGCTCCCGCGAAACAGCCCGTTGCAAGCGTTCCGCGCGAGCCGCCAAGCAAGGTTGAATGCGTGAGTAGGGCAAAGCCGGTAGCGGTTCGGACAAGCGGCAAATCGCCCACGACGCGCGCGTCGTACGGGTCCACATACACGGCGCGGATACGGGCGGGGTTGTCGCCCCAGTCTCGGTAGAACACGACGGGAACATCGGGGCGGGCGGGAAGCGGCACGCCCGCAAGGTCCGTTTCAGACAGGTTTGGGTACGCGCGCTTCATCGCCGCGACAAGGGCGGACGCAGGCGCGCGGGGTCGTCCGTGCGCGCTAATGGGCGGCAGGCGGCGGCTCCATTCCCAGCGGTTGATCTCGTCCTGAAACGCCAGCACGCTTCCGGTAAGGCCCATCACGCACACGTACGCGGCGAGGACGACGCCCGCCCAGCGGTGCAAAGCGCGGAGGAAGGCGCCGTTGTTCGTTTTCACGCCTTGACGCGCGCGAAGTTGCGCTTACCCGCTTTTAGAACCGCGCCGTTCTCGACCGGAACGCGCGCGGCGGGGTCGGTAATTTTATTGCCCGCGAACGTGACGCCGCCCTGCTCGATTAACCGCCGGGCCTCGCCGTTGGATTTGGCGAAACCGGCGAGCGCGACGAGGCGGGCGAGCGCGACGGTTCCGTTTTCCGTTTCCTCGGCGGGAACCGCCACATCGGGCAGATTTTCCGGGATTTCCCCTTTCGAGAACACGCGGTTGAACTCGGCCTCGGCCTCGGTCGCCGCCTCCGCCCCGTGGTAGATCGCCACAATCTCGCTGGCCAGCCGTTGCTTAACCATCTTCGGGTTGAGAACGCCCGATTCGGCGTCCGCGATCAGTTGCGCGATCTCGTCCTCCGGCACATCGGTGCAAAGCGTGAAATAGTCGCGCATCGGGGCGTCGGGGAGCGACAGGATTTTGCCGTACATTTCACTCGCCGTGTCGCGGACGCCGACATAGTTGCCGAGCGACTTGCTCATCTTCTTGACGCCGTCCAAGCCGACCAGAAGCGGCATGAACAGGCCGATTTGCGGGTCCTGCCCGGCGGTTTCCTGAAGGTCGCGCCCGGCAAGGATATTAAACGTTTGATCCTGCCCGCCCATCTCGATGTCGGATTCAACCGCGACCGAATCATAGCCCTGCGCGAGCGGGTACAGCAGTTCGTGGAGGCTGATCGGCTGATGGGCGTCGAAACGCTTGGCGAAGTCTTCGCGCGTCAACACCTGCGCGACCGTCATCTGCGACGTAAGTTTGACCACATCGGCGAAACCGAGCTTGCCCAGCCATTCGCTGTTGAAGCGCACCTCGGTCTTGTCGCGGTCCAGAATTTGCGCGAGTTGGTCCACATATGTCGCCGCGTTCGCCTTGATTTCCGCTTCGGACAAAAGCGGACGCGTCACGGAGCGCCCGGACGGGTCGCCGATCAGCGCAGTGTAGTCGCCGATAATCAGGACGACCGTATGGCCCAAATCCTGAAACTGCCGTAGTTTTCGCAACACGACCGCGAATCCCAGATGAATATCGGGCGCGGTCGGGTCGAGGCCCAGTTTGACGCGAAGCGGCTTGCCGGTTCGAGCGGATTTGGCGAGTTTTTGCCGCAATCCATTTTCCGGCGCGATCCCTGCGGTTCCGCGCGCGAGGCGGGCGACAAGCGCGTCCATTTGGGGATCGGAAGCGGCGGCGGTTGCGGTGTCGTCGTCGGCGTTTACGTTGGCATCAAGGGGACTATCAAGGGTGGTGGCGTCGCTCATCTTAAACGGGAAGGTACCACGGCGCGCGCGGCGCGGCAAGCCAAAACGATATTATAAAGGCGGAGGCTAAAGGGAAACGATGGACGCGGAAACTTCGAGCGCGGCGGCGGGGCGCACGTTTGGGCAGTATATCGGCGGCGAATGGACGTCTACCGGTGGGGTAACGCGCGCTGTTATCCGCCCTTACGACGGGCGTCAGGTGGGCCGCGTTGCTGTGGGAACGGTAGACGACGCGCGGCGGGCGATAAATGCGGCGCACGATGCGCTATCGCCTACAGCGGTTCCGCCAGCCCATGCACGGCATACGATTCTATGCGAGATTGAGCAGGGGCTTCGCGACCGGCGCGAAGAGCTGGCGCGCGGGATTGTGGACGAGGCCGGAAAAACGATCCGCGATGCGCGAACTGAGGTGGACCGGGCCGCGCTGGTGTTCTCGCTCGCCGCCGACGAAGCCCGACGCGCAACCGGTGGCGATGTTTTACCGCTCGATCTGAATCCGGCATCGAACGGGCGCATCGGGCTGACGCGGCGGTTCCCGGCGGGCGTGGTCGGGGCTATCACGCCGTTCAACTTCCCCTTAAATTTGGTCGCGCACAAAGTCGCCCCGGCAATCGCGGCGGGTTGTCCGCTCGTTCTCAAGCCTGCGGAGCGAACGTCGCTGACGGCCTTGCGTCTCGCGGAGATTATCGCCCGAACCGACCTTCCGCCCGGCGCGTTTAATGTGGTCACGCCGCCCGAACCCCAATCTGTCGCGGATCTGTTTGTCGAGGATGACCGCGTGCGCGTTTTGTCATTTACGGGTAGTGACAAAATCGGCTGGGGTTTGCGCGCCCGCGCCCCGCGCAAGCGCGTTTTGCTCGAACTCGGCGGCAACGCCGCCGTGGTAATCGGCGATGACTACGGCGATGCGGCGGGCAGGGCGCATTCCGTCGCGCGGTGCGTCGCCGGATCGTTCGCGAACGCCGGTCAGGTGTGTATCTCGGTCCAGAGGATCTTTGTGCCGCGCGCCTTTTTCGCGGAATGGACCGCGCGCTTCGTCGAGGAAACGCAAAAACTCATCGTCGGCGACCCGCACGATGACGCAACCGACATCGGCCCGCTCATCACGCCCCACGCCCGCGCCGCCGCCCAAGCCCTTGTTGACGAGGCTATCGCAGGCGGCGCAACCACATTGCTACGCGGGGAAGAAACCGGACGCGCCAATCTTTCGCCAACCATCCTCACCAACGTTTCCCCCGCCGCCCGCGTGGTCACCGACGAAGCGTTCGCGCCGGTCGTGGTCGTGGAGCCGTACGATGACTGGGCGGAGGCGCTTTCGTGCGTCAATCAATCGCGCTTCGGTTTGCAAGCGGGCGTTTTTACCCGCGACATCAACCGTATCTTCCAGGCGTTCGCAACTCTTGAGGTCGGCGGCGTTATCGCGAACGACACCCCGCAGTACCGCATGGACAACATGCCCTACGGCGGCGAAAAAGACTCCGGCATGGGCCGCGAAGGCGTCCGCTACGCCATCGAAGAAATGACCTGTATACGCTTACTGGCCTTAAACCTCGCGTAGCCCCGATTTTTAACCACAAAGACACAAAGAACTCAAAGAAGAGAAGAAAGTCAAAGCAAAATTACTTTTTGTTTTTCTCCTCCAAACTTTGTGTCCTTTGTGTCTTTGTGGTTAAAAAACTCTTTCAGTCTACGAAGCGGTATTTGAGCAGCGCTTGCAGGGCGGAGACGCCGTCGGTCCAGTGGATTTTTTTGCCGTCGGCCACGGTGCGGCCCTTGTAGGCGATAGGAATTTCGTGGATGCGGATGCCTCGCTTCAACACTTTGGCGGTCACTTCGGGGCAGAAATCGAAGCGTTGCGAGCGCAGATGGAGCGAGCGGAGCAGGTCGGTGCGGAACATTTTGTAGCAGGTCGCCTCATCGGACAAGCGCGCGCCGGGAAACAAAATGTTCGCGGCGACGGTTAAAATCCGGTTCGCGAGGCGGTTCGCGGACTTCATATTGGTGATACTGCCTTTGAAGCGCGAACCGTACACCACATCGGCCTCGCCGCGTGCGAGCGGCGCGACAAGCCGGGCGAAGTCCTGCGGGTCATATTCCAGATCGGCGTCCTGGATCACCAGATAATCGCCGTGGGCATGCTGGATCGCGGTTAGAATCGCCGCGCCCTTGCCCCGGTTGCGGTCATGGTACAGCACGCGCACATCGGGAAACTGGTTTTCCACATGGGTTTCGAGGTATTCGCGCGTGCCGTCGGTCGAGCCGTCGTCCACCAGCAAAATCTCTTTGGGAACATCAGCGGCGCGAATTTGCGCGATAATCTCGGCAAGCGTGGCGCGCTCATTGTAAACCGGAACCGCCACCGACAGGAGGTACACGGGCGGCGCGGCAAGCGGGAGCGCTTCACTCGCAGGCGGCTCCAAAACCGCCGCGCCCGTGGTCGCCGCTGTTGTCGCCGCCGCTGTGAATGTTCTAACCCGGTCGCCCTTGTCCGTGATATTCATCATAAACGTCCTTGTTTATTGTACACCGTTTATTGTGTACCCTACGCGCGCGGGCTATTCCCTTACTTATTCAGCTGTTTCGTTTTCCGCAGAAATGCCGCGAACCAAATTGGATTGCTTGCGAACGCTACTTCGGATGGACACCGTTTTTACTCTTTGGGCGAAGTATTTTTCGCTCCAGTTCCAATCCGCATATTCTTCTGGACGCGCCTGGTAAGATTCAAGACGCCCCAAGATGCCGCAAACCCAATCCGCCGCTTGCATCAATTGAAACAAATGACTTTCTACTTGCGTGGGCGCTTCAAGCAAAGTCAACTTTGGGCTTTTACCGTACATCGCCTTTTGAGTGGCGCTGACAACCGCTTCACGAAGAATTTTATCGTCCCGATGGTCCAGAAAAAGAAGAAAACCTGCGTCCCGCTCGACACATAATGCATCCAATCTTCTTATCGCCTCACCTAAGATCGAAAACATCATGTTATTTGGCTGATGTTGCTCCGGCTCGGCAGTTTTTTCGATGCCAGCGTAAAACACATAACCGCCGTGGCTCTGAATCTCATTGAGCAGACGAAAGGTGGCTTGTCTAAGTTCTCGGTATTTTAAGACGTTGGCGGTCGTGTATAAAGATGCTCCCTTCTTCTCCCAGCGGAAGGGAGGAATCCCATCACGTTGAATCTCGTAAGAAAGCAAATTGCATTTCATCTTGTAGAACCAAGACGAGAAGGCCCGCACCTGGTCAGCAGGGATGACAATACCCCCGAAACCAAAAACGGGGAACGTCTTATAGCGCAAATCATCACGCGCAACGTAAGGACCAATATGCCCGAACTCGTCAAGATAAACAAAGTAGGTTTGCTTCATCAGAAGTTACGTATGTACGCGCCTTAAAAACACGAAAGCCCACGCATAAAGCGCGGGCCTCGGAATGGATGGCGACCAAGATCGCTCTCCTATGTAAAATCATACCGTTCTCCTGCAACGACCGCAACACTTTCGTTTTTGTTTCGAGCGAAATTATAACCCCCTTCTGCGATTTTCTTAATGTTGCTTACCTAACCTCATGCACGCAAGCGTCCACCGGGTTGCCTCGCCTAAATCGGCGGCGACGAAATCCGGCGCGACGGGGAAGCGCGACGCATCTTGAGCGACATCAGGGTTTTGATGCTTGCCGGTCAAGACGAGAACAAACGCGCCGACGCCTGCGGCGCGGGCCGCGAGGGCGTCGGTTTCCGTGTCGCCGACGAAAACGGAGCGGGCCAAATCCACGTTATGATCGCGGGCCGCCTCCAAAATCATGCCGGGTTCGGGCTTGCGGCGCGGAGAATTGTCGCGGGACAGGGCGGCGCAGTAGTACGACGCGGAAAGCGACGCGCCCGCTTCGTCTTGCAACCGGGCGCGCAGAGCGGCGTCCACATCGCCCAGGTCGGCTTGCGTCATCACGCCCTTACCGACGCCCTGCTGGTTCGAGATAAGGAGAACCGGAATTTGGGCGTCGTTCGCCATTCGCACCGCCCGCGCCGCGCCGGGCAGTAAACGCAGTTCGTCCGGTGTTTTGACATAATCGCCGGGCAGGTAGACATTCAAAACGCCGTCACGATCCAGAAACAGCGCGGGCGTCAGGCCGGACTTACTCACGGGGCGAGCAAGCCCTTGATACGGTCGCGCAGGGCGGAGAAAACGACATGGCCGAAAATCATATGTAAATCCTCGACCTGCTGCATATTGCGCTGATGCACCACAAGATTGATCTGCGCCATCTCGGCGAGTCTGCCGCCGCCGCAACCGGAAAACCCAATTGTCACCGCCCCGACCTCGTGCGCGGCCTCAATCACCTTGACGATGTTGGGCGAGTTGCCGGACGCGGAAATCGCGAGCAGAACATCGCCGGGCCGAAGCCACGTTCGCGCTTGTCCCGCAAAAACGTTGGCGAACTCGGTGTCATTTCCCCATGCGGATAAAAGCGCGGGGGAGTCGGTAAGCGCGATCACCTCGAACGGCTTGCCACCGTCCAGGTAGATATTCTTCGACAGGTCGCACACCAGATGCGACGCGGTAGATGCGGACCCGCCGTTGCCGCACAAAACAAGCCGCCCGCCCGCCTCGTACACGCGCACCAGTTCGTCCACGACGCGCGCGATGTCGTCCACGCTCACGTCGTCTATAAGTTCTTGCAGGGTTGTCAAATAATCCCGCACGTAGCCGGAAACGCCGCTCGCCATATCGGGAAGAGCGTCGCCGGGCTTTGTCACGGTTTGCGGCGCGGCTTGCGCCAATGCTTCGGTTGCTATTGCCATTTTAATTTTCCTTTTTGTTTCTTGGATCCGAAAAAACGCGGATTTGTTACAACTATCTACCTACCGGCGCGCGTTGAAGATAACTTTGGTGCCGTCGCGCTCCAAAGCGAAAGGGAGTTCCTGCATTTCGGATAGGGCCTCGCGCACGGCGGATTGGCGCTCGGGCAGGCAGTATACGAGCAGAAAGCCGCCGCCGCCCGCGCCCGCGATTTTACCGCCCATCGCGCCCGCATCTAGGGCGCGCTCGTATAAAACGTCGATCGCCGAGGTCGTGATCGTGTCGGCGAGGCGGCGTTTATGACGCCAGCCTGCATCGAGGATACGGCCCACGCGGTTCAGATGGCCCTCGGTCAGCGCATGGAATGTTTCCGTCGCCTGTTTTCGCATCAGGTCGAGCGTTTCGAGTTGCGCATCAATATTGTCTTTTTGCTTGGTTAAAATCGTGTCGGCTTTGCGCGTGATGCCCGTATAGAACAAAAGCAGGCCCTCGCCAAACCGGCGCCGTTTTTCATCGGACAGCGGAACCGGCGTCACGGTCACCGTGCCGTCGGCGTTGAAGTCCAAAAGGCGCAAGCCGCCGAACGCGGCGATGTACTGATCCTGCTTGCCAATCGGCTTGCCCAGCGTTTCGATCTCGATCTCGCACGCTTCGCGGGCCAGTCGCTCCGGCGTCACCAACTCGCCCTTGAACGCATACAGGGCGTGGAGCAGGCCGATGGTCACGGATGACGACGACCCCAAACCCGACCCTTCGGACGGAATATCGGCCATCGTGCTGATCTCGACGCCCTGCGTGACGCCGGTTTTTCGCATCGCCTCGCGCGCCAGTTCATGCTCGATATGGGCGACATCATCCACCATTTCGGTTCGCGAATAGCCAACACGAATTTTCTGGTCGAAGCGCTCCTTGACGATGACGTAGATATATTTGTCAATCGCGGTGGACAAAACGCGCCCGCCCGATTTCTCGTAGTAGCCTTTGAAATCCGTACCGCCGCCCGCGAACGAGATGCGGAGCGGAGTTTGCGTAATTATCATGCGCGCTGGTGGTTTGCTTTCGTCCGTTCTTTTTCTAAGGCCGCGCGGGAAAACGACTACGCCGCTTCCACGCGCTCGCCCGGCCCGATACGCGCGCCTACCGGAACCCGTGCGCCCGGCGCGACTATCACGTTATCGGCAAGAAGCGCGCCGTCCTCTACTGTCGCCGCCGCCCCGATAACCACATTGGCTCCTAAAATCGCGTTCCGCACCGTTGCGCCCGCCCCAATTTGACACCCGCCCCAGCAAATCGTTTCCTCAGCAACGGCATGGGCGCCCACCACGCAACCCGCGCCCATAATCACGCGCCCGGTTAGGCTCGCATCATTCGCCACCTCCGCGCCGTCGCCGATCAAAACGCCGTTTGGCGCAAGCGCCGCCGCCCCGGTCGAGCCGGATAACGCGTCCCAATTGGCCTGCCGGTACGATGCGACCGTGCCGGTGTCCTGAAGATAGCCTTGAAGCGCGGTTGCGTATAGTTTATCGCCTCGTAGATTTTTGTTCGGGTTCCGCGCGCTCGCCAGAAGAACCGGAAAAACATCGTGGCCCCAATCCGACGCGATATGATCCGGCACGCATTTCAAAACGTGCGGCTCTACCACATACACGCCCGCGTTCGCCTGGTCCGTGAACACCTCGGCGGGCGGCGGCTTTTCCTGAAAACGCGTCACCCGCCCGTCGTCGCCCGTCACGACCAATCCGCACGCGGACGGGTTCGGGGCGGTAAACGTCGCAATCGTCACATCCGCCTTTCGCGCACGGTGAAACGCGATAAGCGGCGCGAAATCGGCCTGATACAAATTGTCTCCGTACAAAACCAGAAACGTTTCGTCTAAGAACGTCTCCATGCGTTTGACGCCGCCCGCCGTTCCCAGCAATGCGGTCTCGTCAGAGTACACGAGCCGGACGCCCAAAGCCGAACCGTCGCCGAGCGCGTCTCGGATAACGTCGGGGCGGTGATACAGGTTGACGGCGATTTCGGTGACGCCGTGCGCGCGAAGCAGGCCGATGGTTCGCGCGAGCAGAGGAATGTTCGCAATCGGGATCATCGGTTTGGGAAGCGCGAGCGTCAGGGGGCGTAGACGGGTTCCCTCGCCTGCGGCTAATATCATGGCCTTCATCGTGGGGTACTGTTCCGCGCGGGCAAGGGAAAACCCTTGCCCGCGCGGAACAGTACAAAAGCGAAACTAACGCCGCCCGGCCTGCGGACGGCAGGAAACCTTATGAAAATTTCCCTCAACTCCGCCCGTTTGGGTTCGGATAAACTCTCGTTCGCCGAATTTGTCGGGCTTGCCGCGAAATACGGCTTCGACGCCGTAGATTTTGGAACCGGGGCCGCCTCGCAACTTATCGCCGAACAGGGCGGCGCATCGGGCGCGCAGGACTTCCTCGCCGAGAAGGGCGTCGCGCTTGGCGCGTGGGGTCTCGATGTCGAGTGGCGCAAGGACGACGACGCGTTCACAAGCGGCATGGCGTCGCTTGCCCCAAAAGCCGCCTTGATGCAAAGCCTCCACGCCCCGCGCTGTGTAACCTGGATGCCGCCGTCCTCGGATGCGTCCTCGGACGAATGGCGCGCCCGGACGGTGCGCCGGTTCGCGGAGATCGCGCGCGTGTTCGCGGACCACGAGATTCATCTCGGGTTGGAGTGGGTCGGGCCGCACCATCTGCGCGCGGGCGAACCGAACCAGATGGGCGCGAACCCGACCGTCTGGACGTTGCCGCAAACGCTTGATTTAATCCGCGAGATCGGCGCCCCTAATGTCGGCCTTTTGGTGGACTGCTACCACTGCCACACGACCGGCGCGGGCGAGGCGGATATCGCCGCCCTCACCGACGATCAAATCGTCCATGTCCATGTCAACGACGCACCGAAAGGAACCACGCCGGAAACCGCCCGGGACGGCGAGCGCGTTTTGCCCGGAGCGGGCGTGATTGATCTGCCCGGCTTCCTGCGCGGTTTGCGGGCGGCAGGCTATACAGGCTTTGTCGCCGCTGAAGTCCTCGCGCCCCAAAACCTCGCCGCAACCCCGGACGACGCCGCGCGCATGGTCCGCGAATCCCTGCGAAAAATCGGACTTTAACATAGCGAGAAAGTTAATAGCAGGAGGGCAAAAAAGCAAGAGGGTAAGGAAGAGAGAGAGAAGAGGCCCCCTAACCCCCAATAATGGGGGGGACAAGAAAGATAAAGCGGCGTCGCCTTTACCTTGCGGACCAACCATCTAACCTTCGGGAGGCTCTTGTCCCCCCCTTATTGGGGGTTAGGGGGCCTCTTCTCTCTCTTCCTTACCCTCTTGCTTTTTTGCCCTCCTGCTATTAACTTTCTCGCTTTCTTGCTGTTACTTTAATTATGGACGCTCTTAAAGGAATCACGCTAACGCTACGGACGCCACGGCTTTGGGGACTGTGCGCGCTTCCGTTGTTTTTGGCGGTCGCGGCCTATATCGCGCTGGGGATTGCGGGCGGATTTTTGCTTGCGCCGCGACTGCCTGTTTGGCTTTCCCGGTGGGGTGTTGGCGGCGGGGGCTGGGTCGCCGCCGGGTCGGAAATTTTCGTTGTCGTGTTGTGGATTGTGTTGTTTCCGTTTTTGTTTACCCTTCTTGCGGGCGTGTTCGGCGGGCTGATTTTCGACCGTCTTTCGCTCGCGGTGGAGGAGATCGAGGCGGCGCGAACCGGAACAAGCGGCGCGGTTCCCCGTCAGACCCTTCCGTTCCGCGCCGCCCTCGGCGATAGTGTTGCGCGGCTGTTTTGCAACGTCCTCCTGGGAGGGGGCGCGCTTGCGCTCGGCGTCGTTCTCGGGCCGGTCGCGGGCGTGTGCGTCGCCGCCGTTGTCGGTTTGCTCGATTGCACCGCGCCCGCCCATGCGCGCCGGGGCCGCACGCTCGGCGCGCAAAGCGCCTTTATGCGAGGCGCCCTGCGCCGCGCGCCAGTCCGCACGCTCTCGTTTGCGCTTGTCGCGGGTTTGCTGTCGCTTGCGCCATTCGTGGGCGTTTTCTTTTTACCGGGCCTTGTCGCAGGCGGAACCTTGCTCACGCGCGACCTGGAGCAAATCGGCGATACCCAACGCTAAAAGCGTCGTGTTTCGCTTGAGGCGCGTTTTTGGTAGATCAATCAGGAAGGTATGCGGCGACGAAAACGTTCCCGCGTTTCCCGCTCGACCGCTTTGAAATCCGTTCCCGTGGTAATGTAAGGGTGTTGCAATGATAACGGCGCGCCCGCACACAGCGAGCGGCGCGTCCTCAGCGGTTCGCTTTCGCTTAGGACGCGCGGGGAGGCGCAAACTTTGACTGAACGTTTGACCGAACATTGCGAACCTGTTGACACAACCGTGGGAGTTATCCGGGGGCGCACCGCCTTTGTTATGGATGGCTTTTCTTTTATCAACAACATCCTCTGGTTGCGTGGGCCGCTTGACGGCGGCGGGGCGTCGCGAGCCACCGAAACGGATTTATATTTCACGCTAATATTTCGCGGCGTTATCGCGCTCCGCTCGTTGGATCTTTCCACCTGGCTCGCCGGGGCATGGTCCCTGAACCGGCAAAGTTGCTTCGACGAGGTGAAAAATTCGGCTTGGGCGGCGGAGTTGGGCGGTGCGGCGTCCGACGGCTCGCATCGCCACTTCTCATTTTGCGCCCACGACGATATCGCCGACGTCATCTGCGAACGGTACGAACTCACCATTCGGCCTAACCTGTAGATACAGGGATCAATAAGCGACGCTGAACGCGGCAGGCTTGGAGTTTTCCGGCGTAATCGCTTTTGACTAAAGAAAGAACGCGCATGACGCCCAAACCAAATTCCTCGGTGCGCCGATGCTCCTGGGCGGAAAACGATCCGCTCCTCCGCGCCTACCACGACGAGGAATGGGGCGTACCCGTGCGCGATAGCCGGACGCTTTGGGAAACGCTGATGCTCGAAGGCTTTCAGGCCGGGCTGTCGTGGACGATCATTCTTCGCAAGCGCGACGCGTTCCGGGAAGCGTTCAAAGGTTTCGACCCGGAGATCGTGGCGCGCTTTGATGAGGCGGATGTTGCGCGGCTCGTCGGAAACGTGGGCATTATCCGTTCCCGCGCCAAGATCGAAGCCACTATCGGCGGCGCGCGGGTTTTCCTTGCCATGACCGAGGCCGGAGAAGATTTCTCCCATTTCGCCTGGTCGTTTGTGGAGGGGACTCCCATAAGGAACGAGGGCGAGCCGGTCCCGGCGAAGACGGCGCTTTCGGAGCAAGTATCAACCGCGCTCAAAAAACGCGGCTTCAAGTTTGTCGGCCCGGTTATCGTTTACGCATGGATGCAGGCGGTCGGCCTGGTGGATGATCACGCGCCCGATTGTTTCCGCCGCGCCGCCGTCCCGCAAACCGTCACGCTCTGAAAGCGGAACGGCTTACGGGGTGACCGCGACAAGAAAACGCCGGTTCTACGCGCCGGGAACAATAGGCAAGTTGGCGCGCCACTGCGCGAGCGGGTCCGCAACCGGGAACGCAGGCGCGGCGGCGGGCGGCGCTTCCGGGGGGAAGGCGTCGTCGCCGCGCAAAGCGGACAGCGCGGCGTCGCGGCGCGCGGTTTCCGCCGCATCGTTTGCGCGAGCGGGCGGCGTGTTCGCTAAAACGCAGTACGCGAAGTCACGCCGCAACCGCTCATCGCCCGCGCGGCGCGCAAGGAACGGAATGGTTGCGCCGTTCGCGCCGCTCACGGTTTGGCAAACGCCGCGCGCCGTCTCCGCCCCGCTCGCGGTTTTGCTGAGTTCGGCCTGCACGACTTTGGCGAGCGCAGGCTGGTAGGCCGCGACAAATGGCAGCATTCGGCACCGGGCGGGGCAGGCAGGGCAACCACCCCGGTCACGTGGGGGGCTTGCAAACAGGGCGGCGTTCACGGTCGCGCGGGCCGTGTCCCACGCGGTTTGGGCGTCGGGCGGCACGGCGGCGGTTTCGGTTGCATCGGCGGCGGCGTCGCTCGCTTTGATCCAGGCCATCGTCAGCAATCCGAGTGCGCGTGCGGCGTGTTCGCAGGCCAAACGGTCCGTGGGCGTAAGAGCGGCGCGACCCCACAGCGCGCCGCGCGCTTTAAGCGCATCTTGGAGCCAGTCGTGCGCGAGACGGGTCGCGGCGCAGTACGTGAGGCCGACCAAAGCGGCGGGCGTGGCCCCGGCGGTAAGTGATGGGGCCGCCCCGCCTGCGAGTTGCGTACGCCATGCCCGCCATTCCGCCCATGCACGGCTCGCCTCGTCCGTGTCGGCTACCGGCGTCGTTTCGCTCGAAGCGTCCGCGTTTGCCAGGTTGAGAGCGTGAACCGCGAGGCCTTCCCAAACGCGGCGGAGCGGGGCCGCAAGCGGTGCGCGCTCGTTTTCCTCCATATCGCGGTACCGGGCGAAGAATTTGCACGGGGCCGGACACGCAACGCAACCGCCGTCGCGCATCAGAGAGAGCGGGTTGCTCGCCTCCTGCGCGTCGAGCAGTTTCTGCAATGCGTCCTCATCCACAATCGGCGCGCGTAAATCCTTGAAGTTGACAATTTGCACCAGAGCCGCCTCGCCTAACCGTTCATTGTGGACAATCGCCTCGCCTTGTTTGAGGTTGTTCAAATGGCGAATTTGGGCCGAATTGAGGTTCAGGCACGCGCCGGTGATCTCGCGGTCATCCGGCGCGGCGAGGCGGTGGACAATCTTCAGGTTCGAGTTTTTCAGGGTTTCCGGCGCGAGTTTTGTGGGAATTTGGTCCGCGATCACAAAACCCTCGCCGTACGCACGCATCTCGGCGAGCATATCGGTGAACATGGTCACGGCCTTGCCTTTCGGGTCGCCGGTTTCCGAGGTTCCGCCGCTTCCGTGGGTCGCCGTCAGGAGACGGTGCGCTTCCTCGATCAATGTTAGATGGCCCAACCGCTTGCCGCGTTTCTCCAAAGGAATATCGCGCTGACGCACCTCGGCGTACTCGTACAAAAACGTGAAAAGAAGCGCCATCACGAACGCTTTTTCCTCGTCGTCGCCCAGGTTTTTCAGTTCGATAATGCACGGAACCTCGAACAGATCGCGGAGCGGCGTGGCGCGTCGCGTGTTGAAAACCAAGCCTTTGTTGCCCATCATCAGCGAACGCAGACGTGAACGGAGGGCGGCCCCCATATTTTGATGGATTTCCTGACCGTAGTTGCGCCGCTTCAAAACGACCTCGATTTTGTCGTACAAATCCTCAAGGCTCGGCGTCAGCGCGCTTCGCTCATCCATTGATGAGCGCGGCGACAGGTGCGGGTTGTCGGTCTCGCTCAAACTCCAGCCCCGGTCCCGGTACACCTCGATAATCGCCTCCTCCAGAACGTACGGCATCCCGGCGTACATCGGGAACGACGCGTTAAAAACCGCTTTGAGCAAATCCACATGGCGCGACAGGGGAATGCCGGGAACCGGGGCGAGCGGGTTCAAGCGAAACGGCAGACCGGTCGCGCCGCCGATCGAGTACACGCGCAACACATCGCGGAACTCCGGCATCTGCGCGAGCAATCGGTACTCGGCTTTGGCGGGTTCCAACACCAGAAACGGGACGCCGAGCGTGTTGTACGTCTCGAACAAAATCTGCATCGCCGTGTTCGATTTGCCGTAGCCGGTCATGCCGGTAATGAACGTGTGCCGGTTCAGCGCGCCTTCGGTCACGGCGACCCCGCCTAAGGGCCGTCCGAGGGAATCCAGCAAATCGCCGAGCGGGATAGTTCCCGGCGCAGACGGCGGCGCGGATAGGGAAAAATCCGTCAGGTCGCGCATCGGCAAGCCCGGTATCTCGCTGAAAGGGAGGTTCAAAAGAATCGCCGCCTCGCCACCGTGCAGGCACGTTCCCAGCGTCTCGAACGGCGGCCCGAGCGGGTGACGCGGGTTCGGCGGGGTTGCGTCGTCGTTGTCGTCGCGGGCGGTAAGCGTCAGCGTTTGACCGCGCACCACGGCCTCGCGGAGCAGATGCGGCGGCAAAATATGGGTGCGAAGCGGGTCCAGTGCGCTGGTCGGACCGGCGCAAAGGGCGCGGAGCGCGCCGCTCACGGCCCAAACCACGGCCTCGTTCTCGCCCGCAGTATAAACCGATGTCTGCCACCACCCGCCCGATTTCGCCTCCTGCAAACGCGCGATATGATCTTCCAACAGCTTCTCGCAAAATGCGGCGTTGGCGTCCAAGAGTTCGACCGACCCCGATTCGCCCCAGCTTTCGCTTTCCGACACGTTCTGCGATTTACCGGCCGTGGCCTGCTCGGTTTTGGACACATACGTGGTCAGGGCCGCGCCGCCGATATTGACCACAGCCGACAAAAGCGGAAAACCCGCCGTTAAAACCGACAAGACCGGTCCGACCGCGCGAACGCCTGCGGCGAGCGTCGCCATTTGCACCGCCCCGCCGCCGAACGTCTGACCGGGATGCTGGGCCTGATACCGCTCCATCGAGTACTGGGTTTGCGCGCTCGCCTCCTGCCGCTTTTCCTGCGCGACATGGCCCGCAATCGCGCCCGCCGCCGCGACCAACTGCGTAACGCCCGTGACGCCCAGCGGAACCATCGCGCCCCATTTGCTCGCGGCGACCCCGGCGGTTTTGCTTTCGCTCACTTCCTCGGATTCCGTACGCGAAACGCTGGTTCCCCCGCCCGTATTGCGCCCCACGGTCCTTCTCACAAACGCGTGAACCTCGCTTTGCAGTTTACGGCACGCATCAATCGCATCATCAATGCGCTCGGCGGCGATTGGCTCGGCGACGGTCACCACGGCGTAGCGTCCCGCCCCGACCGCCTTGACCAAACGATCCACGCTTTGCGTGTCGAGGGGCAAGCCGCCCGGCCCACGCCCGGACGGGATACCGGTCACGACGGCAAGGCACGGCGCGTTTTCGAGGAATGTGGTCAGGTCCGGGGCTTCGGCGACATCCACGCGTCGGATCTCGCCGAGTTGCAGACCGCCGACATGGGCCTTCATAATCGAGGCGTGCGCGTCCAGAAAATCCTCGGTCGAGCGCGCCCCGTCGCCGATAATGCGCCGCGCCCCGACAAAAAGCCGGTGACGCGCGCCGGTTCCGTGGAGAACCTGCACCAAAGCGTGACCGGGTTCGTGGCACGCCGACAGGGCGTGCGGGAGCGCGCTCGCCCACGCTTCCGTATTCTCTGGACGCCCCAAACTCGTCACCTCGCGCAAAAGCGGGCGGGCGTTGTCACCGTGCCGGGCCGCGATAACCCAATCGTCCGGGTCTAACTCCGACAGGTACCGCCGCTCGATCAGCGACACCAGAAGAGCCGGAAGCGCGCGTGCGAACTGCGCCTGCAAGCCGGAAACCTCATCCGGCGAAAACTGCACCTCGAGCGCATCGGCAAGCGCGTTTTGCCGCGCCTGACGCTTCGTTTCCGCGTCGCTCCCGGTAGAGGGATCGGAGACGGCAAGGGAAGCGTTGGTCGGTTGCGCGGCGTTGGAAGGGAAAGCGGTTTGGCTCATAAGCGTTAGATGAGGAGGGCGTGACAGGTAATGATGTTGTCCGAATTGCGATTTTCCGAGTGGCTCAAGCCCGCTCGCTATCGGGCGCGAAGCGCGCCGTAATCCTGCTGAAGCGGGAAGGGAGACCGCTCGTTTTGTAGAACCGCTTCAAGAACGGCTGTTTTTGCGGCGATTAGGAACTGCCAAGCGGTTTTCTCATCCCGCCTTCCCGCTTCAGCGGGATTACGGCGCGCTTCGCGCCCGATAGCGAG
>CAXUMS010000022.1:0-42142 GCA_964252165.1 uncultured Armatimonadaceae bacterium | reverse complement strand
GGTGTACAACGAAATCGCCGCGGCGGGCAAAGACGATGACAACGCAAACGAGCCAAGTGGCCCGCAGACAAGCCAGGTAACCGCAAGTGCGGCAAGTGGTGTGGCGGCGCCAGGGAATTAAAAACGGCGGGCTTTCAAGCGGAACAAATCGCGCGCAGGCAGGCGTCCAAACCGGGCGACGTTGCGAAGCGACTGTCGCGAAATATCGGTTGCAGTCCGTTAAGCGGCGACAGTGTAATAATATGGCAGTGATGATACGAAACACGGCGGACACGAACGCAAACCGCACCGGGGCCGGAAGCGACAGCGCAGGGGAAAACGTGCAAAAAAGCGACCACAATGCAAACGCGAGTCTTCGCATTCTTTTTGTCGCCCCGTATGTTCCGTCGCCGATCCGGGTACGCCCGTTTCAGATCGTGCGCCATCTCGCCCGGCTGGGCCATCGCGTGACCGTGGTCGCCTTATCGGATGGTTTCACGTCGGACGCCGCGCTGACCGAGATGCGCGAGGTGTGCGAGGCGGTTCATGTGGTTCCGCATTCGTCGTGGCGCGGCGCGGCCCAGTGCGCGCTCGCCCTGCCAACCCCGAAACCATTGTGGGCCGCGTACTGCCGTTCCCCGCGAATGGCGCGGGTTTTGCGTCGGCTGTCATCAAGCGGCGAATTCGATGTCGCCCATGTCGAGCATTTGCGGGCCGCCCACTTCGCCAGTGACTTGAAGGCTTTGCCGTGCGTGTTCGATGCCGTGGACTGCATCACCGCGCTTCGGCGCCAGATGCTGGACCAAAGCAAAAAAATCGGCGCGGGGCGGCTCCTGTCGTGGGAAGAATGGGCCAAACTGAAGAAATACGAGCCGCGCGCCTACCGCGCCTTCGCCGAGGTCGCGGTGACATCGCGACACGACCGGGACGCGCTATGGGCGCTGGGCGGGGGCGATCTGCCGCCGCTGTCGGTTATCCCGAACGGCGCGGACCTGGACTACTTCGCGTGCGCGGATTGGAAGGAGGCCGAACCGGGGCGTATCGTATTTTCAGGCAAGATGAGTTACGGCGCGAACGAGGACGCCGCACTGTTTTTGGGGCGGGAAATTTTCCCCCTTTTGCAAAAAGCGGAGCCGAACGCGCGGCTAACGATTGCGGGAAGCAGTCCCGGGCCGCCCGTTCTGCGGCTTGCCGAAAATAATCCTGCGATAACCGTGACCGGCTATGTGGACGATTTGCGCCCGCACCTGGCGCAAGCGAGCGTTGCGGTTTGCCCGATGCGGATCGGGGTCGGAATACAGAATAAAGCGTTGGAGGCGATGGCGATGGGGCGTCCCGTAGTTTGCTCGCCGCTTGCAGCCCGACCATTGGGCGGCGCGGCGAATGGCTTGCGCGTGGCGACAACGGCAACCGAGTTCGCCCACGAACTGGGCGCGTTGCTAAGGGACCCGGACGGCGCGCGGCGCGCGGGATTTGCGGCGCGTGCGTATGTGGAGGAACACCATCGCTGGACGCGAACCGTTGAAGCGTTCACCGATTTGTACCAGCGCGCTATCGCGGGGCGCGCGACAAAGACGCGGTAAACGGTTATTTTGAAGAACTCAGCCTTCGGCAAAGGCGGGATATAACCCCGTAACAATAACAGTTTTGCCGGTTCGACGCGATAAAAATCCGCACATTCGTAAAAGCGGGGTTAAAACAAGTCCGTAGAACACCCGGACTTATCGTATAATAACCGTGCCGCCTCCGGTGTGCGAGGCGCGGCTTGTTCTTGCGGCGAGGTAGCGCGCGGGCGCTGATAGTTTGCGAACGCCCATTTTGAACCGGCATGGAATTTGCTTGGTGCGCTTGTAAGCGCAAAATGGACGGAAGCGGAAACGAAACGCAGTGTACACGACCCTACCAAAAAATCGAAGTTTCTCAGCCGACAGCGACAATCGCGACAGTCGCGGGGCGGGAACCGCAGAACATGAAGGATACGATCCGCAGATAGCAGCGACCACGCTCGCGACCTCGCGCGGCTTGTTTTCATCCGCCACGGCGCAGAACGCGTTTGTTGCGACGTCAAGCCACGATGGCGCGTCCGCCTTGCCCGCCTCCTCCTCGGTGACAACCGCCACGGGAATTCGTGACGGTTTTAATACCGCCGATGCGTCCGGTCGAACCGTTTCATCGAGCGCGGTTCGTCTCGCCATGTACCTTTTTACCAAGCGCATCCTTGATTTCACGCTTTCCTTTATCGGCCTCACCTTTTTGATGCCGATTTTGTTTTTGGTTTCGGTCATCGTCTGGTTCGATTCGCCCGGCGCGATTTTTCACCGCAGGCGCGTTCTGGAGCGGCAGGATTACCGGGGCGGCGCGCCGCGCACGTTCGATGCGTTCAAAATTCGCACCATGCTCCCGAACGCCGACGAGATTTTGCGCGCGAACCCGGACTTGTTTCGCGAGTATCAAAAAGACTTCAAGCTCAAGGAAGACCCGCGCGTTACCCGTGTCGGCAAGAAACTACGCACTACCAGCATTGACGAGTTGCCGCAATTGCTTAATGTGCTTCGCGGCCAGATGAGTTTGGTCGGGCCGCGCATGATCACGCCGCCCGAGCTTGAAATGTACAAGGAAAACGCCGCCGAACTTTTAAGCGTCAAGCCCGGCCTGACCGGGCTGTGGCAGGTATCGGGACGGCAACATATCTCCTACGACCAGCGCGTGCGTTTGGATATGTGGTACATCGAAAACCGCTCGCTTCGCCTGGACCTCGAGATTTTAATCCGCACCGTCGGTTGCGTTCTGCAACGAGAAGGCGCATTCTAGCCCGGCGCGCGATAAATAAGAAATGCGTCGTTACGATGTGAGCGCCTGAAGCGTAACGGCCCTATTTTGAGCCGGTTTAAAACAACTCTCCCGCCGCCGCTGTTTCTTCCGCGTGGTGAGCGTCGCGCACTGAACTGACAATGCGTTCCGCCTTTTAGCTGTTCGGGTACCGCTTTTCCTCGCTAAAATCAACATTGTCCTTGCGCAGTACTTAACCGACATTGTTAATCTTCCTGCGCGTGAAAACTTGCGCGTGAAAACTTGACAGAAAAACCTGTTCTGCGTCATTATATGGCTGTTAGGTACTTGCCGCATTTGCTCAGGAAAGCGACCGTTAAAACAAAACGCTTGCAAGGGAAAAGGGGGAGTAAGATAAATGGCGAGCGTTCTGATTTCATCATCGTCTCCGATCGCGCGAAAAGGCGATAAGAACGACGCGCAAAGGGCGCATCTCGCGTTTTTAGACGGCATTCGCGCTTTGTGCGCCCTGTTCGTCGCGGCATATCATGCTTATCTGGCCGTTTACATAACGAGCAAACCGACAGGAATCGCGCTCTATCTATCCGCTCCTATTTTATACGGCCATTTCGCCGTTCCTGTGTTCATCGTTATTTCCGGTTTTTGCCTGGGTATGCCTGTGGCTGGGAACCACGGCGTTCTTCCAGGCGGCGCGTTCCTTTTCTTCCGAAAACGCGCTCGACGCATCTTACCGCCTTACTATGCCGCGCTCTTTTTTTTTATTGCGGTTCATGCGCTTGTTGAGCGAAGAGCGGCAACCACAATGGACGTGGTCTCCCATTTGCTGCTTGTCCATAATTTTTCCTTAATAACCAGTCAGAGTATAGCGATCAACCCTTCTTTTTGGTCTATCGCGGTCGAATGGCAGATTTACTTCTTTTTTCCCGCGCTTGTCGTATTGTTAAAAAAAATAAACCCGGCGCTGGCGCTTTTGGGGATCGCATCCATAGCGTATCCTTTAAACTTCTGGCTTTTCCCGACCAATTTTCGGGATATAAGCCCGGACTATTATGTTCTGTTCACGCTTGGGGTTATGGCCTCCCACACCGCGTTTTCTTCTCATCCGTATTGGAAAGCGATTCGCGCCGCGTATCCCGCGAAAGCCGCTTCATTCGTGTTTTTATTTTTACTCATCGGGTTGTCGCAACTTTGGGGCGCAAGGGCGACGCAACCAACCCCAGCCATTATCCTGAATTTATTAACGGGTTTATCTGCGGCAAGCCTTATTATGCATTTAACGCAGAGCGGCGGCATCAAGGAAATCCGTCCGGTTCTTGCCGAACCGTATTATTCTGAACGCGTAGGAACAGAGCGGTTTTCCTTAGCGCATCTTTTAGCGGTCCGATGGCTCGTCTTCGTCGGAACATTCTCGTACAGTTTGTATTTGCTGCACCAGCCCGTTTTACATGTTTTCCTGCGCATCGCTCGGCGCTTTCTGATGAACGATAACGCTTGTTTCTTCTTTCTTTTGATTGTCGCCATTCCTCTAATCGTTGTTTTTTCCTATCTGTTTTTTCTGGTGTGCGAGCGTCCCTTGTTAAAACGACCTAGTAGCGATTCCCCCGGAAAAAAGGCGGCGCTACTGTAAGCCCCGCTCACGCACTGCAAGGACGCGTTGAATAGTCCTATAATCAATGTATGGCGTCTCATATAACCGCACCTCCCGCTCTTTTGGACCGCCCAATCACCGCCTCGTCGCCTTTGCTTGCGCGAATGGTCGGCGCGGTGGCGCTACTCTTGCTCGTGGCGGGGCTTTGCTTTCACCATTTCACGCGCAACTTCACGCCCGGCGTTATAAGCGCCGACAGCATGGATCTGGTGCAGGGCGCGCGGTATCTCGCCGCCCACAAAACGTATGCGACCGAGGTGGTCCGCCCCCTGACGGCGTCGTGGGTAAAGCCGAACGCGGACGGCTCGCTTCCCAACTTAGGCCAGGCCCCGTTGTATCCGTTTCTCGCCGCCGTTTTAATGAAAGCCGCGCACCATACCACAATGGGTCTCGGCGATAAGGTATCGGTCGGACTTTCGCTGTTGTTTCTGCTCACGTCGCTTGCCTCATGCTGGCTTCTTTCGCGGCGGCTTTTTGGCGCAAACGGCGGCGCGACGCTCGCGGTTTGCCTGTGCGCGTTCGCCGGAAACGGAATGGCGCTCGCGCTGAAGCCGCACCCGGCCACGCTCGCGGCGACATTATTCACCCTGCTCCTTTTCGCCCTCGCGGCAATGGACGCGCCCCCATCGCTGGAATCAAGAGTGGCGGCGCGGGGCGGGGCGGGGCGCCGGGTTAGTCCGCTCTGGTGGGCGGCGGGCGCGGGGGCGGCGTTCGGCCTTCTCTACCTGACCCTGTACTCGGCTTTGCTTTTGTTGCCCGTTTTGTTATTTCATCTTTCCCGCACCGGCTACGACCGCGTTTTCCGCGTTCGCGCCTGCGTCCTGTTCGTTTTCGCCGCGATTTTCGTGGCGTCGCCGCAACTTTTCCGCGCCTCCCAGCTGACCGGAAATCCCCTGGCCCATGCCCGATTTATCGAACTCGTCATGGGAACGCCGTCGTACCCGGGTAACGAACTGTACCGGTTCACGCAGATGCCCGAGTCGGTTCCGCAGTACCTCGCGAGCGGCGGCGTGATGGAGATTGCGCGGAAAGCGGCGTCGAACCTCGCGCAACTGTATCAGGCCGCGCCGTTCGCGTTCGGCGTCCTGCTTTTGCCGCTCTGGGCCGGGGCCGCCCTGACCCGCTTCACCGACAGCGGCGCGAACCGCTTGCGGAACCTGTCGTATACGTGCGCTCTAATTCATTTCGCGGGCTTGTCGCTGTTTTTGGGGCCGGGGGAAACCGCGCCGCTGTTGTTTATGTACGCGCCGATCGGCGCGTGTATCGGGGCGGCTTTTTTGCTTGCGGTTATTCAGGCCCGGCGACTGCCGCGCTTTTACGCCCGCGCGGCGGTTTGGGGCTGGGCGAGCCTCGCGTGTTTGCCGGGCGTGGTTCAGGTTCTCGCGCCCGCCCCTGTTCAGAACTCGTTTTTCGATGTATTCTATTATTTGAATACCGACGCCCGGCAAATGCAGGCGGTGCGCCAGAACCGTCGCTCGCTGATGGTGTCCGATGCGCCGTGGGAGATGGCTTTCCGGTGCGATGTTCCCACCGTTTGGCTTCCCGCCGACAATGCGACCTTTGATCAGGTCGAGCGATTGACCGGTTTACCGGTTGCGGGCGTGGTCCTGACCCCGAGTATCGAGGGGGCGTACGCAAGTGACAACGCCGCGCAACCGTGGATTATCACGTACCGAAAAATCATCTCGCTGTGGGATGTCGCCGCAAGCCTGCCGACCGTGGAAAGTAACCGTTTGACATCGGGAATTGAGTTGTTTTATCCGCCGCAGTTATCGTCCGTGATGACGGGTTTCCAGCCTGCGCCGTTGCAGGAAAAGAACGGGGCCGCCTTCTCGCTCCTGTTCTGGAACACGCGCCTGACCCGCTAACGTATTCGTCTCCGAACCGTATGAAGAAACCCACCGTTTTAAGCGCCGTTTCCGCCCCCGCAGGCAGTCCCGCAAGCCGCGACGCGGGCGCAATACCGCCCGCTTCAACGCCCCTGTCTCCTGTCGCGGACCAAGAAACATCCGTGTCGTCGTCGGACGCGCCCGCTCCGCCTGCGGTCAATCCCGGCCTGGACGCCCTCAAAACGTCGTACCTTCCCTTGATCGCGGTCGGCGTTTTATTTCTCGCGACCTACTACACCACGTTCGCGTTTATGATGGGGCGTTGGACGCACGACGAGAACTACCAACATGGCTGGCTGGTAATTCCCATAGCGGCAGTGGTGACGTGGTACAAGCGCGATAAACTCCGCGCGCTTCCGGTCAGCACGAACGCCAACGGTTTGTGGGTGATGGGCCTCGCGCTCCTTTTCCACCTCGCCGAAAAAGCGATTGACCTGAACGGGCCGTCGCCGCTGTCCATCCCGCTTTTTGTCGCGGGCGCGGTCTGGTACTTCACCGGGACGGCCTGGCTCCGCGAGTTGTCGTTCCCGCTCGCGTACCTCCTGTTCATGCTTCCCATTCCGGGCGGCTTTACCGAGGTGGTTTCATTCCCGCTTCGCTTGATGGCGACCACCGGTTCGCGGCATATCGCGGAATGGTTCGGCGTTCACACGATCGGGGCCGGTATGAACCTGGAGTTTATGCAACCGCGCGGCGACGAGTACGTGCGCCTTGAGGTCGCCGACCCTTGTTCGGGCCTCCATTCGCTGATGGCGATTAAGGCCCTGCATGCGATTACCGCCTACCTGTCCCGGCTTAAAGTGGGCTGGAAATGGGTCCTTTTCTGGTGCGCAATGCCGATTGCGCTCACCTCCAACCTGATCCGCATCGTGGGCATTATCCTTATCAGCGCGTATGTGAACAAGGACCTGGGCATTAATTTGTTCCATACGTGGTCGCCGTACATTCTTTTCATTATCGTGTTCAGCATTCTGATCGGCGTGGGGCGGTTTATGGAGTGGGCGACCGGCGGAACCGATGAAGACCGGGCCGCGCGCAAGGCGAAGAAAGACGCCGCCCTTGCCGCCAAGAACGCATCGGGAACCCCGACGCAAAACGGAGCGACCGCATAACATGGCGACAACCTACCCTATCCCCGTCTCGGCCCCCGCCCCCGCCCTGCGCAAGCCGAACTTCGCTGTTGTGCTTGCGATGCTTGCCCTCGCGAGCGTTCTCAGCCTTTACTTTTCGTTCCGGCCCGATCCGCAGGCCGCCGCCGCCGATGTGACCAAACTCCCGATGAGCGTGGGCGCGTGGCAGTCGCCGGGCGATGCGCAGCTGGACCCGGAAACGATGAAGCAGATTCTCGCCGATTCGTATGTCAGTCGCCGCTACGAAAACGCGCAAACCGGGCAATCCGTAGAGTTGCTGGTGGTCTACCGACGGTTCGGACGACGCGAGTTCGCGCACCGCCCCGAACTGTGCTTTCCCGCCGCCGGTTACAGCATCACGAAAAAAGACCGCACCACGCTCCCGTACGCGGGCCGCGATGCCGAGGCGGTGTACCTTCTCGCCGATGGCAGCAGTCTGGGCGAGCCGCCGACAACTATCACGTACCTGTTCGCGTCGGGCAAGAAAACGGAGTGCGATTTTATCCGCCAACAAATCTGGATGGCGTTCGAGCGCGTGGTCCCGAACAAGAACGGCTGGACATTCGTTCGCCTGACCTCCAAACGGGTAACCACTGACGCCGACGCGCTCGCCGCCCAAAAAGATTTCCTCCGCACCCTCGGCCCCGACCTCGAACGCGTGATCACCACCAACGAAACCGCCAAATCTTAGTTGTTTTGTTTGTTTCACGTTTGGTTGGGGTGGTTGCGTTTTGTGGGTGCGCTCATGCCGCGCGGCACCCCCTCAGGCCGGGGGAGGCCCCAACCTCACGTTGGATCGGTTGTTTCTTTTGGCGATGGGTCTCCTTGTTTATCCGCCTGAGCGGATAAACAAGGAGACCCATCGCAATAATAAAATACACGGTCAAGCGTTAGGCTTGAGCCGCCCGCGGCTTTGAGGGGGTGCCGCGCGGCATGAGCGCACCCACAAAACGCAACCACCCCAACCAAACGTGAAACAAACAAAACAAAACAATTTAGCGCTTGCGGTATTTGTCGGGACGCGGGGGCGTGGGTCGAATTTGTTGGCGGTTCATACGGCGATTGGGGACGGGCGATTGGCGGCTCGGATTGCGGTTGTGGTTGGCGCGAGCGACGAGGCGCCTGCGGTCGTGCGGGCGCGGGCGGAAGGGTTGCCGGTCGCGCTGGTTGATCCTAAAGAGTATGGGGGCGGGGACGAGTACGGGGCCGCTTTGCTTGTGGCTCTTCGGAAAGCGGGCGCGGACACGGTTGCGCTCGCCGGGTATTTGCGCCGTGTGCCATCGGCGGTATTGGGCGCGTTTCCCCATCGCGTCGTGAATATTCACCCCGCGTTGTTGCCCGCGTTCGGCGGCAAGGGCATGTACGGGGCGCATGTTCACCGCGCGGTTCTCGAGTACGGCGCGAAGGTGTCTGGTTGCACGGTGCATTTTGTGGATGAAACCTACGACACCGGCCCGATAATCGCCCAGCGCACGGTCGCGGTCGAGGACGACGACACGCCGGAAACCCTTGCCGCCCGCATACTCCCGCTCGAACACGCTCTGCTGGTTGAATCCCTCCAACTCCTCGCCGAGAGGCGGCTTTTGGTCGAAGGCCGCCGCGTCCGTATCACACCCCCCGACTGACCGCGCTTCCGCAGTTCCCTTTTCTGTTTTACACGCCACCGCCTGCAAAAACGGCAGGGCGGATAGCCCGGGAAACAATGGGTCTACGCTCCAAAAAATTGTAGGCGCTTTTTGTTCGCGCACACGGTTTTTGTGCTATAGTAGCCATAACTGGTAAAGCATACAGGTACGCTCGCCTGCTTGATGGACGTTCCTGCTTGCTTGTTCGCTTCGCTTCTTCGTTTCTACTGTTAGCCTTTTTTAGGGGAGCGCGATGCACTCGGGGGACGTCACAGATAGTACCAATGCGGGAGAGGGAGGCGCGTCGTTTTCGCCGCCCGGCGTATTGGCGTCCTCGGCGACGTGGACGTTTTTGTTCACCGACATCGCGGGCAGTACGCGCCTGTGGGATAGCGCAAGCGGCGGCGCTGTCGAGTCGGACGGGAATACGGCGCCTGCGATGCGCTCGGCGGTTGTGCGTCACGAGGCAATTCTGCGCACCTGTATCGAGAGCAGGGGCGGGCATTTCTTCAAAATTGTCGGCGACGGCGTTTGCGCCGCGTTCGTGTCGCCGCGCGCCGCGCTACACGCCGCTGTCGCCGCGCAGATCGCGTTGCTTTCGGAGTTTGGCGGCGAAGCGGGGCAAGTCGGCGATAGTTCATACGCATCCGCCCCGGTTATTTTCCGTGTGCGTATCGCGCTTCACACTGGCGAGGCGAAATTTGACAACGATTATCGCGGTTCCGCCCTGTCTCGTGTCACTCGCCTGCTCGACCTGCTACACGGCGGGCAGATCGCCGTTTCCGAAACCACGGCTGCTTTGTTGCGCCGCGACTCCGGCTTGCCGCCCGGCGTGTCGCTTCGGGATTTGGGCGAGCATCGTTTGCGCGATTTGACGTGCGAGGAGCGCGTTTTTCAGGTGTGCGCGGAAGGCTTGCCCCTTGATTTCGCCCCGTTGCGCTCGCTTAGCGTCCGGCCCAACAACCTGCCCGTGCAGTTGACCGCGTTTTTGGGGCGGGATCGGGAACTCGCCGATGTCGCCCGCTTGCTCCGAACGGGCGGCTCGGGCGCGGTGCGTTTGATAACCCTGACCGGCGCGGGCGGCGCCGGTAAAACCCGCTTATCCCTGCAAGCGGCGGCGTCGGTTCTCCCGAATTTTTGGGGCGGCGCGTTTTTCGTGGATCTGGCGCCCCTAAACGGGGTGGGGTTGGTACTGCCCGCTATCGCCGCCGCTGTGGGCGGGGGCGGCGCATCCGCCGCGCCGACCAGCGAAAGCGACCTTATCGCCCGGCTTAACGAGCGCAATCCGGCTCCCAATGCCACAACGCATGGCGGCGCCGCAAACGCTGTTCTCGTAGTTCTCGATAACTGCGAGCATCTGGTGGACGAGTGCGCGCGAATCGCCGACCGATTGCTCCGGGCGTGTCCCGGTTTGCGAATACTCGCCACAAGCCGCGAGCCGCTCGGCGTCGCCGGGGAAACGGCGTGGGCGGTCCCGCCGCTTCCGCTCCCCGAACGGGGCCGCTCGTACTCCTTGCGGCGTTTGACGGAGTTCACCGCAATTGCGTTGTTTGTGGAGCGCGCTCAGTCCGCACGTTCCGATTTTGCTTTGACCGACGCGAACGCCCCGCACGTCACCGCGATTTGTTGTCGGCTCAATGGCATCCCGTTTGCTCTCGAACTTGCCGCCGCGTGGGTTTCCACCTTGTCGCCGTCGCAGATCGAGGCCCAACTCTCCGCGGGGTTCCGCTTGCTGTCGGGCGGTGGGGGGACGAGCAACCGGGCCGCCCTGCCGCGCCAGAAAACCCTGCGGGCGACGATTGACTGGAGCTACGCCCTTTTAACCGAGCAGGAGCGGATTCTGCTTCGGCGCTTGTCCGTGTTCGCGGGCGGCTGGACCCTCGCCGCCGCCGCGGCTGTTTGCGCGGACGACGAGAACGAAACAAGCGACGCAAGCGCGACAAGCGCATTTCTGCTTCCGTTAGACGTGTTGCCCGCCCTGGGCGCCTTGGTCCTCAAGTCGTTGGTCGCGTGTGATGATGCGTGCGGCGACGACAACGAGAACCGCTACCGCCTGCTGGAAACCATCCGCGAGTACGGCGGGGAGCGTTTGCGCGCGGCGGGCGAAGGGGACGCGGTGCGCTGTCGTCACCTGGCCTATTTCACGCACGTCGCGACGGAAGCCGAACCGCATTTACGAGAACCTGACCCTCACGAGTGGCTTGCGCGTTTGGATAGCGAACACGATAACATACGCGCCGCCCTTGTCTGGAGCATCGGTAGCGGCGACAACCAAAAACGCGCCGAAATCGCTTTGCCATTGGCGGGGGCGACCTTCTGGTACTGGCGTCTACGCGGTCATATCGGTGAAGGACGAGATTGGCTTGCCCGCGCGCTTGGGGCGGCGGGCGGTAACGCGCCCGGCTCCGCTCGAATTAAAGCGCTCAAGGGCGCGGGGATCCTGGCATGGTTTGAAAACGATCTTGATCTGGCCCGTGATCATCTTGCAAACGCTTTGGCATTATGCGAAAACGAGGAAAACGCCCCAAGCAGTGCAAGCGAGGTCGCAAGTTTACAAGCCAATTTAGGTCTTGTCGCAAGTTCGCGCGGTGACTTCGACGAAGCCGATGCGTTCTTACAGCAAAGCCTTCATCATTACGAGGCGTGCGGCGACGAATCGCGTGTGGCGTGGCTGTTAAACAATCTTGCCGCCCTCGCTCTTGACCGGGGACGCACGGACGAGGCGATTGTCCGCCTTGAATCATGTCTCGTGATCCAGCGGCGAACCTGCGACCCGTTGTCTATCGCATCTGTGCTGTTCAACCTGGGTAAAGCCTTGCGGCTTCGTGGCGGAAAGGAAAATCGAAGCGTTGCATGGGCCTTTTTCTCGGAAGACCTTTCCCTTCGCCTTGTCGCCGGGGACGAATTCGGACCGGCGCTGTCTCTCCTTTACCTTAGCGCGCTACTGTTGGAAGACAACAAACCGTGGCGCGCCGCGCAAACCTTCGGATGCGCCGCTCAGGCGACGGCAAAAAGCGGGGCGTTACAATGGGCGCCGCAGGACGAGACGCTACACGATTACGTGAAAACAACAACGCTAAAAATGTTAGGCAAGCGAGCATGGTTGTTTGCCTGCGCTGAGGGCGCACGGCTTACTCCGGGCGATTGGCTGACTGACGCGGAGGCAAGCAGAACCGCGACCGACAACGGGGGCGCAAGAAAAACGCCCAAAAAGGACCATTGAAATGAACGGACCGAATGAAGACAAAGACATGGAACCGCAAACAGGTACAGAAGTGTTTGGACAGGGGCTAAAATCGGAGGATGCGGTGAATTTAAGCGCCGCATTATTGGGAATTGAATCCACCTTGTATTTGCTCTCCAACTCAATGAAGCAAATCAGAAGCATATTAGATGATAAGGTGGTAAACGGCTATATCCCGATAACAATTCGCGCGGAACAAGCAAGCGCCGCCATACCAGAACAGCCGACACCGGACCCCTCAACACCAGGCGGACCTGCGCTTCCGCCTGCGCCGGAAGACCCTGTTCCGGTCCCTAATCCGGTGCCTGTTCCAAAACCCGTGCCTGCTCCGGCTCCAGTACCCCTTCCGGTACCCACTTATGCAACACTTCATACCATCAAAGCGGGCGTACCGCATACGCTGTCTCCTACAGTTCCTGATCGGGATGTATACCAGGTCACCATATACGAAGGCGATTTACAGCGGAACAACTTAGGATGGCTTTGCACCGGCGCTATCGCGCTCGACCCGAAGTACTTCTCCACGGGTTTGCCTATTAATGAGGTTAATAGCGACGCTCCCTCGGTCCCGTTTACGCTAAAAAAGCGTGCGGATTTGGATATCGGCATGTCTCCGCTGGTCCAAGTTGTTGTTGTCATACAAAGCAAAACATATAAAGAAAAACGTGGCTTCGCCGTGCTTGCGGTCGAAGGTTGACATACGGCGCGTGCTTGAGCGCGCGGCATTGTCGCATAGGGCGCGCCGCGCTTTAGCAACACTATTCAGGTCAAAAACAGGGTTTGATGCCGTGCGCGTTGAACCCTGTTTTTGCCTGGATGGCAATGTCGCCCAGTTATTCAGGCTGTTTCGAGAAGAGGTTCGCTTTTATGTCAAAAATTCCGGTTGCCCTGCAACTGTATTCGGTGCGCGACGACTGCGCGCGTGATTTGCCCGGCGTTCTGAAGGCCGTCGCCGCGATGGACTACGACGGCGTGGAGTTCGCCGGGTACCACGGTCACGATGCGCCCCAACTTCGCGCTCTCGTGGACGATTTGGGCTTGCAGGTCGCGGGCGCCCATGTCGCGCTTGACACACTTTTGGGCGATGAGTTTGAAAAGACCGTGGCGTTCCACCAGACGCTTGGCAACAAGTTCTTAATTGTGCCGGGGTTTGCGGAGAAATACCGGTCGTCCACGGACGCGTGGCGGCAAACGGCGCAGACGATGAACGAGATCGCCGCGCGGTTGCGCCCCTACGGGATGCAGACCGGCTACCACAACCATACGGTCGAGTTCAAACCGTTCACCGAGGGCGGCGAGTTGCCGTGGGACACGTTCTTCGGCGCGACCGACGCTGACGTGATCATGCAGTTCGACACCGGCAACGCCCTGCACGGCGGCGCGGACGCCCTGCCGTACCTTACGCGATACCCGGGCCGCGCCGCGTCCGTTCATCTAAAAGAATACTCGGCGACCAACCCGGACGCCCTGATCGGCGAGGGCGACGTGCCATTCCCCGCGCTTTTCGACGTGTGCGAAACCACGGGCGGCGCGCGCTGGTATGTGGTGGAGCAGGAATCGTACCCGGTTCCTGCATTGGAGTGCGCCAAGCGGTGCCTCGATGCCGTGCGCGCGATGGGCCGGTAGGCGGGACGACAGCGGCTTGACTGACACCTCCGGGGCGCGCGTCCTCTTGACCGCGTTCGAGCCGTTCGGCGGGGCGGGCGTGAACGCATCCGAGGAAGCGGCGCGGTATCTCGCCGCCGATGGCCGCATCACGCTCGCCGTGCTACCGGTCGTGCGCGGCATCGCCGTGGACCGCGCTCTTGCCGCTTTGCGCCGAATGCAGACCGCAAACCGCGCGCCCAACCTCATCGTGTCGCTCGGCGAGGCCGGGCCGGAGCCGGTCATCCGGCTGGAAAAGGTCGCGGTCAACTGGGACGATTTCCGCATTCCCGACAACGGAGGCAATACGCCGCGCGATACGGTGATAAACGCCCAATCCAGCGCCCCCCATGCCCACTTCGCGACCGTTCCCGTCGCACGCATCGCCGCCAACCTCGCGAACCGAACGCCGCTCCCCGTCCAGGTCAGCCTGTCGGCGGGCGCGTTTGTCTGCAACCACCTCGCGTACGCGGTCAGCGAAGCGCTGGCGACAAAGGAGGAAGGCGGAAGTATGAAGGATGAAACCCCCGAACCTTCAGCGACAGATGGGGTCTCTTCCCCTTCTTCATCCTTCATCCTTCCGCCTTCATCCTTCGTGTTTGTCCATGTTCCCCGGTGGCGTCCCGGCGGGCCGGGCGGTGAGGCGGGTCTTCACGCGATTGTCGCGACGGTTGGGGCGGTTATCGAGGAAGCGCTACGCCTCGTCGCTTAGGCGGGGAAGAGGCGGGAAGTCCGCGTTGCCCAGGCACCAGTCGAAGACCCAGGGCCATTCGCCGTAGCCCCAGTACGGGCTGATGTGGCCCGCGCCGGATAAAAGGTGAATCGGGATTTCGAGGCGGTCCGCGTAGGCTTTGGTTTGCTCGAACGTGGCGTAATCGTCGTTGTCGCTCGCGATAAGGGTGGTTTCGCGGGCGGCCCGGGCGATAGCGGGGGCGTCCATCGGGGGCGGGAAGAACGCGGACACGCCGACCGGGGCGTCGGTGGGCGGGATGTCGGGCATGACATACGGCGGCGCGACCAGTAAAACCCGGTCCGCGACCTGCGTGGTCACTTGGGTTGCGTAATGCATCCACGTGATCGCGCCCAAACTATGGCAGACAACCGTGAGCGGCCCAGCGTTGTCCTCGGCGTTTTTCATTTCGTCCGCGAGCCGCTCCAGCCACATTCCTGGTTGCGGCGCAAGCGGGTCGGGGAACCGGGGATAGCGCACGGTCGCCCCCGCCTCGGTCAGAGCGGCGTAAAGACGCTCCTGCCAGTGTGCGGGCTTGTTGCCGCCCCAGCCGTGTAAGATCAGAACATTCGCCGCCCCGCCGCCCGCTGTTTGATTGTCCGCCATATTTTCCGTCCTATCCTTTTAACAGGCCGCCGCGCGGCGACGTACCGGTTCGTTTCGCGCTTGCTGTGGTCGCGCGGCGATCTTCGCGGGCCGCCCGCCGCAACTCTTTGACTTTCGCTTCCTGCGCGGGCGTTAGGATCGCCTTGATCCTCTCGCTCGCGTTCCGGGCGATCGTTTTGGCTTCGGCGCGCCGCGCTTCCCGGGTCAGGCTCGCGTTGTTTTTGAAACGCGCGCGCTCGGTTTTCACCGACGCCATCACCTGCCGGATACGCGTTTTCTGGTCATCCGTCAGGTTTAATTCACCGGCGTACTTTTCCAGCGTCTGCGCGTGTTTGCCGCTTTTGCGCGTTTTGCCCGCAGAAGCCGCCGCGCCTCTACCGCCCGCTCCCTGTCGCTTCGCCGACGCGTTCGACAGGGTCAGGGCGATACCCGTCGCCAAAACCAGCGCCGCCACAATTCCGCTCGCGATCTTGTTTCGCTGCACTTCGGTTGTTTCCTTCTTGGGGCGATATTTTATGCCTTTGGGGCGATATTTTATGCCGCCAGTTACCTTTCAAGACGTAACGCCGCTATCTATGTTCAACAAGGAAGCTCTACAGATTGATGTCACCGGCGCCGAATACCAGAATAGGGATTACTCGAAATCCCGTTCTTCGGATTTTTTGGATTCTTCGGAAACGTACGGAAAAAACGCTCTTCATGTCCCCCATTGACGCTCTCCCCAACTCGCCCGATTTGTCGCCGACATCGGCTACCTCCCTACCGCTAGAGCGGGAAGAGGAACAAACGCCGTTCACGCCGTCCCCTGAGATTTTGAACCTCCAGCGTCTTGCCGCGCTACGGGCGACCGATCTTATGGACAGCGCGCCCGAAGAAGCGTTCGACCGTCTGACGCGTATCGGGCAGAAACTCTTGGGCGTGCCGGTTTCGCTCGTTTCACTCGTGGACGGAACACGGCAGTTCTTCAAGTCGCAACAAGGACTGCTGGAACCTTGGGCGAGTGTGCGCGAAACGCCGCTTAAGAGTTCGTTCTGCCGCCATGTCGTCTCGTCACAGGCCGATTTGATTGTGGGGGACGCCCGCGAACACCCGCTTGTGAAAGACAACGGGGCGATAAGCGACTTGGGCATTATCGCCTATGCGGGCGTTCCGCTGACCGGGGACGATGGCTGGACGCTGGGCGCGTTTTGCGCCGTAGATGTCGCGCCGCGCGTGTGGACCGAATCGGAAATTGCGGTTTTGCACGATCTCGCCCAGGCGACCATGACCGAGATTTCTCTGCGGGCCTCGGTAAAGCGGGCCGAGGAGCGGGCATTGGCGGCGCAACGCTCCGAGGAGGAGCGGCGCAAAGGCGAACTGCGGATGCGCCTGCTCTGCCAAACCATAGCGCATACCGGTATGACCTTCGAGGCGCGTATAAATCGCTTGCTCGCGGTGGGCCGCCTGCAGTACGGAATGGAGATGGCGGTTTTGAGCCGCGTGGATACGCAAACGGGCCGCTACGAGGTGGTGTACGCGCACGCGGGCGATGTAGCGGCGGACCCATCGCTTGCCGCCGCCCTGCGGCCCGGTTTTACGTGCGCGCTCGCCGACACCTGGTGCCGCGAAACCGTTATCAACCACGACCCAATAGATGTTACGCAGATAACGAACCGGCCCGCAAACGATCCGTGGGAATTGCGCGCTTATTTAGGCGCGCCTATCTATATTAGCGACGCGTCAGGCGAGCCGGAGGTATACGGAACGCTCTGGTTTGGAAGTCGAACGCCCCGGCCCGAGCCATTCACCGCCAGCGAGCGCGAATTTTTGCTTTTGATCGCGCGCTGGTTCGGCGGCGGCGAAATGCAGCGCCGGGCCGAGGCCGAGTCGAAGCGAAGCCGCGAGCGCTTCAATCTCGCCGTTAGGGGGTCCAAAGAAGGGTTATGGGATTGGGATGTAACAACGAACAAGATGTACTTTTCGCCGCGCTGGAAGGAGATTCTCGGCTACGACGACCACGAGTTACCCGACGCTTGGGAATCGTTCTACAATAACTTGTGGCCGGAAGATCGGACGCGCGTTATGGAGGATATCGCGGGGTATCGCACGCGTCGCGTTGCCGAATACGACCACATTTTCCGCATGACGCACCGGAGCGGCGGCTTCCGCTGGATTCAAGGGCGTGGTATCGCTATATACGACGCCGAGGGAAATACCTGCCGTATCGCAGGTTCTCACTCCGACATTACGGAAAGCCGGGAAGCGTCGGAGTCCCTGCGTCACGCGTCGCGATTTGTACAGCGTATTACGGACAATGCGCCGCTCCTGATCTATGTTTACGATTTAGCGACAGGCCGCAATATCTACACGAACCGGGAACTCGCCGCCGCGCTCGGCTACAACGCGGACGAACTCGAAGCGCGCGGCGGCGGCGTTCTTTCCTCGCTGATGCACCCGGATGATGCGGACCAATTGCCCGACTACGCCGAAAAACTCGCGCTCGCGCCGGACAACACGTTTGTCGAATGGGAATACCGCGTTCAGCGTGCGGACAACGAATGGCGGTGGCTACGAGGACGCGATGTGGTGTTCGAGCGGGACGCGGACGGTTTGCCCACGCAAATTTTGGGGCTTGCCGAAGATGTCACCGAGCGAAAGCGCGCCGAAGCGGATCGAATGGCTTACCTTCAGCAGTTGGATGAAGCCCGCGCCCGCGCCGAAGCGCAAGCGGAGGAGCTTCAAGCGCAGGCGCGCGAGTTGGTGCAAACCCGCGATGCCGCGCTTGCCGCGACCCGCGCCAAATCCGAGTTTCTGGCGAACATGAGCCACGAAATTCGCACGCCGATGAACGGCGTTATCGGCATGACGGATTTGATTTTGGACACCGATCTTTCGCCGGATCAGCGCGACTTCGCCGAAACCATCAAGCACAGCGGCGACGCATTGCTATCGGTGATCAACGATGTTCTGGACTTTTCCAAAATCGAGTCGGGCAACCTGCAAATCGAGTCGAGGCCGTTTGATCTGCGAACGTGCGTCGAGGAGGTCGCGGGTCTTCTCGCGTACAAGGCGCACGCGAAGGGCGTCGAGATGGTTTGCGTGTACCCGCCCCCTGTGCCAAGCAAATTGGTCGGCGATGACAGCCGTCTGCGTCAGGTGGTGACGAACCTTTTGGGCAACGCGGTCAAGTTCACGGAAACCGGACAGGTGTCGGTTGAGGTGAAAACCCTGCGAGAAACCGCAAGCGATGTCCGCCTTTTGATCGAGGTGACCGACACCGGTATTGGGATCCCCGAAGATCGTCAAAGCGCGATTTTCGAGAGTTTTATCCAGGCCGACGGTTCGACCACGCGCAAATACGGAGGAACCGGTTTGGGTCTGACGATTTGCCGCCAGCTTATGCAGCTCATGGGCGGCGAGATCGGCGTTTATAGCAAGCCCGACGAGGGCAGCACGTTCTTCGCCGAGATCACGCTGGATAAAGACCTGTCGGCGGCGGGGGCGTACGACGCGCAGGGCGATCAGGCTAGCCAGGTTCAAAACGCAGAAAGCCGAGCCGCCGCGCGCCTGCTTATGGATGCGCGCATCCTGGTAATCGACGACAACGAAACCAACCGACGCATTTTCCGAGAACAACTGTTATCGTGGGGATGCCGACCGGAAGAAGCCGATTCGGGCATGGGCGGAATTGCGCGGCTTCAAGGCGAAGCGGCGGGCGGCGAGCCGTTCTCTGCGGTGATTCTAGATATGCATATGCCGGGTATGGACGGCGAGCAAACCATGACGCTTATCAAGGGCGACCCGCGCTTTGCGGATGTGCCGGTGATGCTTTTGTCGTCCGGCGCGTTCAGCAAAGCGCAGGATGCGCGCACGCTGGGATTCGCCGCCGTGCTGACCAAGCCGGTGCGTCAGGCGCATTTATACCGGATGCTGGTCGAGGTGCTGGGGGACCGGTCTACGTCGTATGGAACGCGCGCGTCCGTTGTCGCCCCGGACGCCACGGGCGGGCCGCAAATCGCCTCCGGCGTTGTCAACGCTTTGACGCCGTCTCCGCTTCCGCCCGGATTGCGCGTTTTGCTGGCCGAAGACAACACGGTCAACCAGAAAGTCGCGCTCGCGCTTCTTCGCAAATGGGGTTGCGAGGCCGACGCGGTCGGGTCGGGCAAGGACGCGCTCGCGGCCCTTGACGCCCGTCCGTACGATGTGGTTCTGATGGATGTGCAAATGCCCGAAATGGACGGGATGGAGGCGACCGCACGCCTTCGCGAGCGCGAGCGGTTCACGCCGGATGTCGCGCCGCTTCCCATTGTCGCCCTGACCGCGCACTCGATGGTCGGTGACCGCGAGCGTTGCTTGCAGGCGGGCATGAACGATTATGTCAGCAAGCCGATCCGTCCCGAAGAACTCCTCGCCGTGCTTCAGCGCTGGGGACGCCGCGCGCGTATCGTGTGCCTGGAAGAAAAAAGCGACAGGGGCGAAATGAGCCTTTCCGCTTTGTCCGTCGATGCGCCCGCAACCGAGGAAACGCCTGCGGCCCGTGATGCGGGAAATGCGGCGACAACAAGCGAAACCGCAAGCGAAACCGCGCCGGGCCTTAGCCCGGCGATTGACCGCGCGCGCTTGCGGGAAACGTGCGGCGACGACGACGAACTCATTGCCGAGGTAATCGCGGATTTTCTCGTTTCCGCGCCGAAGGGACGGGAGCGGTTATCGGAAGCGGTAGGCGTCCGTAACTTCGCCCAAATCCGGTTCGAGGCGCATACGCTCAAAGGGGCGTCGCGCACGCTGGGCGCGGACGCGGCGGCGTCCGCCCTGGATATATTGGAGCGATACGCGGCGGAAAGCGACGCGGACGCGGATTACGAGGCGTTGTTTGGGGCGGCGGAACAGGAGATGTTCCGGGCGGAAGCGGACCTGCGCGGGTCGTAGGGGCGCGACGAGAAGGTAACTTGGGTTTATATGAAAATTCTGATCGCGGAAGATGACACAACCTCCTCTATCGTTCTGCGGAAATCGCTGGAAAAATACGGGCATAGCGTTGCATCGGTGATGGACGGCGCGCTCGCCTGGGACAAACTCGCCCATGCCGACCACGGCTTCGATTTGCTCATCTCCGACTGGATGATGCCCGAAATGGACGGGCTTGCGTTGTGCGAGCGCGTGCGGGCGGCGGAGGCCGCCCAGGAAGACCGACCCCGTTTATACGCGTTTTTGCTGACCGCGCGCGGCGCGGCGGAAGATCGGCGCGCGGGCCTGACGGCGGGTTTTGACGATTTCATGGTCAAGCCGCTCGATCAGGGGGACCTGCTCGCGCGCCTCGAAGTCGCTCAGAAGATGCGCTCGCTTCAAGAATCCGTGCGGTCGCGCGGCGCGCAAGTGGAGCGTTTGCAAGGCGTTTTAGAGCGGCAAACCGCGCCGCTCGGCGAAATATTAATCTCGCAGGGGGCGATAACGCCGTCGCATCTGCGGCTCGCGCTCGACGCGCAAAAAGAATCCGGCAAGCGCCTGGGCGCGGTTCTGGTCGAAAACGGCTGGGCGGGCGAAGAAGATATTGCGCTCGCCCGCGCCATCCAGATGGACGTGCCGTATGTCGCGGTGGCGGGCGAAATCCCGGATCCGTTTTTGCTCGCTCTCGTGCCGGGCGAAGTCGCGCGCAAGCATCATCTGCTTCCGCTGGGCGTACGCGGCGAGGGCGCAAGCGAAGTGGTGCGTCTTGCCATTGCGAACCCGTGGAATATCGAGGCGATTGATCTGGTTCAAGCCCTCACCAAGCGGAGGGTAGAGCCGCTTCTCGCCGCCGAACACGCGCTTGCGGAGGCGATTGAGCGCGTTTACGCTGGGACCGAGGGCGACAAACAGGACGACCTCCTAAACGACGCCATCGAGCAAAGCGCGGTCGAACTGGTCAGCGAGTCGGGCGGCGCGAAAGACCGGCGCGACGCCGATACCGACGACTTCGACGCCAGCGCGGCGGGCGTGGATACCGGCGATCAAGCGCCCGTTATCCGCCTGCTCAACTCGCTTTTCACCGACGCTATCCGGCGCCGCGCGTCGGATATTCATATCGAGCCGTACAAAAAAGACTTCGAGATTCGCTACCGCATTGACGGCGAACTCCATGTTATCCGCACGCTTCCCCGCCAGTTCCTGGCGACACTCACATCACGCGTCAAGATCATGGCGGAACTTGATATTGCCGAGCGGCGATTGCCGCAGGACGGGCGAATCGCGCTTCGGGTGGATGGCAAGGGCGTGGACATGCGCGTTTCGACCATGCCCAATCAGTTCGGCGAGCGCGTCGTGTTTCGCGTGTTGGACCGCTCGACCGCGCGCATGAGTTTGGAGCAACTGGCGTTCTCGGGGGGAAACGAAGCGCGCTGGGATAGTTTGATCCACAAGCCGCACGGCATTATCCTGGTCACCGGCCCGACCGGGTCGGGCAAAACCACGACCCTGTACGCGACCCTGAACGCGCTCCGGGACTCGACCACGAACATTATGACGTGCGAGGACCCGATTGAATACGAATTAGACCGAATCAGTCAGTCGGCGGTGAACGAGAAAACGGGCCTGACGTTCGCCAAGCAACTGCGGGCGATTCTGCGGCAGGACCCGGACGTGGTTCTGGTCGGCGAGATTCGCGACGCGGAAACCGCTGAAACCGCGTTCCGGGCGGCCCTTACCGGTCACCTTGTTTTGTCCACGCTCCACTGCAACGAGGCCGCGGGCGCGCCCACGCGCCTCCTTGATATGGGCGTTCCGGCCTTTTTGATCGCGTCCGCCCTGATCGGCGTCGCCGCGCAGCGGTTGGTCCGAAAACTCTGCCCGCACTGCGCGGTCGCGTACGAGCCGGACGACGCCCGGCGCACGCTCCTTCAAGCATTGAATGGCGGCTACGCCTACCCGGCGGAAACGTTGTACAAGCCGGGCGGTTGCCCGAAGTGCGACGAATTGGGAACGCGCGGGCGTTTGGCCGTGCATGAAATCCTGACCGTGGACGACCGCATTCAAGCCCTGACGATGGCGGCGGCGGACACGAAAACCATCCGCGAGGCCGCGCTCGAGCAAGGCATGATCCCGATGGTGCAGGACGGCCTGGAAAAAGCCACTTTGGGCCTGACCACGATTGACGATGTGCAAAAAAAGGTCGGCGCGGGAACCGTCACCCGGCCAAAATTCACGCCCGAGCGGAATGGGGCAGGCGCGCCCTCGTTATCCTTCGCCGCGTAACGGCGCGCGGCGCGCGATCATAAGCCGCTTCGCCTTAACGGAATCATCACGGAACCGAGCAGGAGCAGGACAGCCAAAACATAAAACCAGACTGTCAGGAAGACACGGTGGTAGCGTTCACTAAACGTGTTCGCGCGCTCGCTTTGAAAAGCTTTCAGGAACGGCAGGTAGGCCAGAATTTGGTCCTGTATACGCTTTTGACCTTGCAACAGGGCGCGCAGGATGCGCGAACCATAAAAAAGCATACACACGCTGGAGGCGAAAAACGGAACGGCCAGCCACAACGGAGCGACTTGTGAAGCGGTAACGGGCATAATTAGTTTTTCCTCACGATACTTTGTTCGTTCCGCCCCGCTCGTCCGCCTCGATGCGCTTAAGGGCTTCGATAAGCGATTCCGCACGCGTGACGGCGTTGAAAGCGTCGGCATAACGAACGGGCGCCGCGCCGTAATCCGCAAGGGCGCGCAGTTGCTTCAGTTCACGCCCCGCAGAGCCAAGCGAGCGACCGGAAGGTAGCCGGTCCGAAACAAGCGAATCCCAAATACGGTTGTGTGAATTCTCACCCATTGCCGCCTGGTGAATCGCCGGAAAGTATCAGCAGGCGGCGCGCCCGCCAAAAAACAGCGTAATAAGCGCGGCTGACAATCGTTCGATAAACGGCCTCATCATATAAAACCGCTTCGCTGTTATTCAGAAGCGAGCGCGCGACAAAAAGAAATCCGTCCGCATCAAACGCCATTGCTACCCCTTACTCCGGTTCCCGCTTTCGCCGAAGGTTAGGCCGAAACCAAGCCGCGCCGCAACCGGCGCTACCGAACGCCACCACCAATCACTCGCCGCGAAGGCGTCCAACTGCGCTTGCGCCGCCTCGATAGCGGCGTTGGTTGCGCCGTCCGCGCTGATGCGGGCGAGAAGTTCCGGCGCGCCGTCGGTATCGCTTATGATTTGAATCTCCACAGCGGTTCCCGCCCCGAACGCCTTTTCTATGGGCGAGACAGCGCCGAGCAAGGCGTCCGTGACATCAGGGTTTTGGACAAGGAACCCGGCGACGCTTCGCTGACGCGCTCCCTCCGCAAGATGAAAACGCTATAAAATCCGTCCAACGGCGTAATCTGTATTGGTTCGCGCCGTGTCATCGCTACCATCGGTAAAAGCAAGCGGCGGAACGCTCTCCGGTTTATCCGCAACAGACGCAAGGCTCATGTAAAACATTTCCATTCCGTATGAAGAAGGGGCGCGGCATAGATCTATGCCGCGCCCCTTTTTGTTTATCTCCGATACCCTTTACCGACCGCGCGCGACGCTTCCCGCGTTCCTGCCGTTCATTGCGGCGGCGTAGTCAAGAAGGATGCGCCGGGCCTCATCGAGCGTGATGTCGCGCTCGCCGGGAACATCCGACGATGCGCCAGTCGCGTCGGTGGCGTCATCCGAGTCGTCCGCTTTGTTCGCCGCGTCGGCGGCCTTGCCGGTCGTCGCCGTGGTCACCTTCGCGGCGGGCGGAAGCGGCTTGGGCAGGCCGGGCTTGTTCACATCCGCAAGCGTCAGGGCGTACACCGTTTCCTTGACGGGCGGGCGCGATGCAAGGTACGTGCGCCGGACTTTGACGCGCGCTTCGGCCTCGGCTTTTTCCTTTTTCCGCGCGCTTTCGTTCAGCGACACGGTTTTCTCGGCAATGTTCTTTTTAAGAAGCGCGATCTGCTGATCGAGGTACGCAAAATCCTTATCGCTCGCGCGCCGCGCTTCGGATTTTTGCCGGAGCGTCGCGGCGTAGGGAGCGACCAGGCTCACCTTTTGGAACGGGGCGGGCTTGATCGTATCCCACGGAAGCGGGTTTTCCAGCGACGCTTCGCCGTATTCGAGCGCGTTGTTGACGGATGGCAGGATAATATCCGGGACAACGCCCTTAAGTTGCGTGGACGAGCCGGACGGGCGGTAGAACTTTTGGATCGTCAGTTTCAGCGTTCCGGGGTCAGCGGAGGTCTTTATGTTATACTGTTCCATGATCGGACCAAGCTCGACCAATGCCTGGACAGTTCCCTTGCCGAATGAGGACGTATCGCCCACTACCAAGGCGCGTCCGTAATCTTGTAGCGCGCCGGTCACGATCTCGGAAGCGGAGGCGGACTGCTTGCTGGTCAGAACGACAAGCGGGCCGTTATAGGCGATGGCGGGGTTTTCGTCCTTATCCACCTCTACCTCGTTGGTTGACTTGCGAACCTGAACCACCGGGCCGCTCTTGATAAACAAGCCGGTCAGCGAGATCGCCTCGGGAAGCGAGCCGCCGCCGTTGCGCCGCAGGTCAAGAATAACGCCGGTGACGCCTTCCTGCTTGAGTTTAACGAGCAACTTGCGGACATCTTCGGTCGCGGACTTGCCTTTTTCCGGGTCGCTGTAGAACAGCGGAAGGTCAATCACGCCTACCCGCGATGTTTTCCCGCCCAGGTTCGGGTTGGGAATATCGAGAATACGCGCTTTGGCGGCCTGGTCTTCGAGCTTGACCTCGCCCCGGACAATGGTGACGATCTTGCGAACCGACGGGTCGGTCGCATCGGCGGGCAAAATCTGAAGGCGAACCGTGGAGCCTTTCGGGCCGCGCACCATCTCGACTACCTTGTCAAGCTTCATATCCACGGTTTCCACAAACTCGGCGTCACCCTGCGCGACGCCGACGATCTTATCGCCCGCCTTGAGTTTCTTCGACTTTTGGGCCGGACCGCCGGGCGTCAGTTCGGTAATACGCGCGTAACCGTCCTCGCTCCCTAAGAGCGCGCCGATGCCGAAAAGGGACAGCCGCATGCTGATGCTGAAGTTTTCGCTGGTCGCTTTACCGAAGTAGTCGGTATGCGGGTCGTACACATGGGCGAGCGTGGTCAAATACAACTCAAAAACGTCGTCGCTGTCGTACTCATGCAGACTGCGCGCCAAACGGTCGTAGCGGCGCGTCAGGAATTTGGCGATTTCGTCCGGCTTTTTGCCGTTCAGTTTTTCCTGAAGGTACTCGTAGCGCAGGCGCGATACCCAAAGATTGCGCGCTTCCGCCTCGGTTGCGGGACGCGCGGACTTTTTGCGGTCAATCGTGAACGTGTCGTTGCCCGTGAAATCGAACTTCGCATCTTTGAGCGTTTCGTCCACAAATTTGGTCTGCGCGTCAAAGCGGGTCACAAACCGCTTGAACATCACAAACGCGGGTGATGTATCGCCGCCTCGCGCAAGATCGTCGAGTTGCGTGCGGTAGGGCGCGAATTCGTCTGCATCGCTTTGCAGGTAGTACAAGCGTTGCGGGTCCAGCGCATCAAGAAAGCGGTCTACCAATTTGGATGCGGTAGCGTCGTTTGGTTTTTGGCGTAGGTAGTGGCTCTCGGACAAAAGAGCTGTGGTCACTTGGGTGATACGGCTGTCATCTTCGGTCGGCGCGAGCGAAACCGCGCCGCTCGATCTCGCGGGCGACACGCCGTTGCCGCCGCTCGTCGCCACGTTTGCGCCGTCTTGTCGCCCAGCGGATACCGGCAACGACGATGCAACGGTAACAACAGGCAAACGAGCGCCAAGATGAAGGTCGCCGGACAAGCCGGGGATAAAAGCGTTATTTTGCGCCCGTACATAAGCGACCGCTCCGACCCCGGCAATCGCCGCCGCCGCCGTCGCCGCGAGCGCGGTTCGTGTATATTTCATAAAAATAGATTCTTTTCCGCTTGCGGACGCACGCCGCGCCTTTTGTTGGTGATAGGAGAATATACCCGGATTGGCGCGGCTCCGCTGATATAAGGACGCGTATGCGTCCTTTTTCATTTGGATTCTTACGTCTATTATACGCCGTTAGCGGCTTTTACGTTGCAGAAAAAGCGCCGCCCGCGCCTCGTCGCGCACGCGCCTTCTTGTGTTGATGGCGCGTTGTTTGCGTTCGCCCTGCAACCGGCGCAAATCGCGACGAACGCAGGAGTATAGACGCCGGACAACCGGCTTGGTTCGACGCACGAGACGATTCCGCCAAAGTTTTCTCCGCGCTTTTTCCGGTTCCGCGTTTGGTGGAAAGTAAAACAATTGTTTGCTATAATAGCCGCAGGACGGGGATACTAAAGCGTGGCGCTTGGCATCTTCCGCAAACGCCCTTTATGAATAACGTAACGCACACAAAACCAACAGAAATAGACGAGTGGGATGCGCCGGGCGAAGCGCAACAAACCGCTCTCGCCTTTGACCATGTAGCGGACGCCGCCGCCGAGGAGTCCGACGCATCCGAGGAAAACGTCGCCGCCGCGACGTACGAGTTCCGGTGGGATGTGGAAGCGCCTATCGAGGAGCGTCGCTACGGGCAAAAGTTTATGAAGCAGTGGAAGCGCGTTTTGCAGGCGCAGCGGATGGGACCGCTCGTTTCCGCCAAACTCTCGCCGCGCCATGCCCGCTTCCAACTTTGCACGAGCGAGGACACGACCGCGCCGGAAATCACTGCCTGCGCCGATCAAATCGCGCACGAACTGGGCCGGTTGCGATGGACGCGCGGAACCGCCGAGGCGAATATTGAGGGCGAGCCGCCGTCCCGTCACGCGAACGGCTGGCAGGGCGTGCGCGTTTGGATGACGTTCACCCGGCAGGACGTGGAAACCGTGCTGGGAAAAAAAGCGAGAATTTAGAAGGACAGCAAGAAAGTTAAAAGCGAGATAGCAAGAAAGAGTAAGAGTCGGAGGCTCCCTAACCCCCAATAAGGGGGGACAAGAACCTATCGCCATAGATTAAACTGCAGTCCGCAAGGTAAAGGCGTCGCCGCTTATTCCTTCTGGTCCCCCCCTTATTGGGGGTTAGGGAGCCTCCGACTCTTACTCTTTCTTGCTATCTCGCTTTTAACTTTCTTGCTGTCCCCGGAGGGGAACCAATGGCGAGCAGAATGTGGAAAGATGGGACGCGCCGCGGTATCGCGTATGTGGAAGGGCGTGAGGTCGCGGAACGGGTGCTGACGGCGGCGGGGCGCGCGCCCGTTGTCGCCACCCCGCCGCGCGCCGCAAAGGACAATGCCGCCCTGGATGGGGCGATGGCGGTGTACACGGACAAAAAAGGCAAGCCGTTTGCGTGGCAGTTCCCGTTCGACATCAAAGAATGGGAAGCCGTAATGGCGGCGGCGGGTATGGCCGAGTAGCGATGACCAGATAATGAGGGGTAGGCGTGTTGGGCATGTTGGGCGGGATGAGAACGCGGGTTAAAACCCACGTCTGGAGGCGCTTCGCGCCGGGCGACCTCCGGTCGCAAAGAACAACGTGTTCATACGGCCCTTCCGCCGTATTTATTCTCGTGACCGGAGGTCGCCCGGCGCGAAGCGCCTCCAGACGTGGGTTTTAACCCGCGTTCTCATCCCGTGTTCTAATTTAGAACCATGTTTCAAACCCGCGCGACGGGCGACGGCGCGGCGGCGGCGTCCTGGGCGGAAACAACGGCGACGGGCTTTGTTTTTACGGGCGCGTCGTTCTCTTCCACGTATTGCGATTTTGGCTTGCCCACGGGAACCGGTTGGCCCAGCATCAAGGCGAGTTGTTCGGTTAAACGCCCCGTCGCCGTTTCCACCGCGCCGCGCGCCCCGTACAAATCCGACAGGTCGAGCGGTTCGCCGAACGTCACCCGGGCCGGAACGCCCGCCCGGCGCGGGAAGGTGTCGCCATACGGCCAGATTTTATTGGTGTCCACAAGGGCGACCGGAATAACGGGAACCCGGGCGCGCAGGGCGAGCAGAAGCGCGCCCGGGTGAAGCGGCTGTAAAACGCCCTCGGGGTTGCCGCCGCCTTCGGGGAAGATCACCACCGCCTCGCCCGCCTTGAGCAGCGTTTCCGCCCGCTTCAGGGCCGCCCGGTCCGCGCTTTCCCGCCGAACCGGGAAGCCCTGACACCAATGTATAAGTTTGCCCAGAATGGGGATCGTAAACAGTTCTTCCTTCGCCATGAAATAGGCGGAGCGCGGCAGCGTCAGGGCGAGCGCGGGCGGATCGGCGTCGCAAACATGGTTCGGGCAAATCAACACGCCGCCCCGGCGCGGGATGTTTTGCGCCCCGGAGCGTTTCAGCCCGCCCAGAACCGCAAACGCGACCCGCATCAAAAACTTGATCGGCGGAAAAACCAGCCAGTAGGAGAGTTTCGGCATCGAAGCGTACGGCCTTTCCGGCGCAGGTTCCGCCGTTGTTTTCCACGATACCCGTTCACGCCCGGAGCGTCAAGACCCAAGTTTCGTGGGACGGAACGGTCTACCGGCGTATAGGACCAGAAAGCCTTTCGCCGCAAAACGTCGCTTCGATTTGCAAAATGGTACAATATCCCATGCCTCGTGACCCCGAATATAGCCGTTTGCTGGTCGGATTGAAAGAAGCGGGATACCGCGTGACCGCGCCGCGCCGCGCCCTGCTTCGCCTCCTTGCGGCGACGCGCGAACCGCTGTCCATTCAGGAAATGCACGCGTCGGTGAACGCCGCCGCGCGGCTCGCCGAGGGCGCGGACGCCGACGAGTTGGGCGACGAGGAAATCAACCTCGTCACCGTGTACCGGTTCGCCAACTTGCTCGTGGAACTGGGTCTTGCGCGCCGCGTCGAGTTCGGGCAGGGCTATTACCGTTACGAGCGCGAAGAATCGCAAACCGGCCCGCACCACCACCACATTGTTTGCCAGAAGTGCGGCAAGGTCGAGGATTTTCAAGGGTGCGACATTGTCGCGATGGTGGAGCGGTTGGAGCGCGAAAGCGGCTTCCGCATCGAACGGCACCAGTTGGAGTTGTACGGCGCGTGTCCCGGCTGTCAAACCGTGGGCGCCGCTCCCGCCGCCGCCGTCGCCGCGTAACGCTTTTTTCCTAACGACCAAACGCCCGCCTGGGGTTTAGCGTCGGCGGGCCAAACGTATTCGCCGCGCTACGCCCGCGCGCTCTGCGTTGCCGCTATCGCCGCTCCGTTGTCGTCGCGTCGGATGTTCCTGCCGCAATAGTTAGGCGTTTGGCTATGGCAATTTGGGCAAAGCAAAACGAGGTTTTCCAATCGGTTATCGGTTTTGTCGCCGTTGATGTGATGCAGATCCAGTGACAAAGGCTGTCCGCGCCATTCCGTAATGCCGCACCAAGCGCACCGCTCCTCCAAAACGCCCGCTCCCAGCAAACGTCGTTTCAAATGACCGCGCGCCGTTATTTTGCGCGTGTCGGTTAGCAGGTCGGACAAAGAAATGCGGAAGTCGGACGCAACCAACTCGCCGCGCATTTGGGCTTTTTCCCACGCGTTACCACTGAAACCGAAACGTTCGCGGCAACGCAAGTAACTGTTACCGGCGTCGTGGAATGCTTGTATCGCTTTCCAGTCGTATTTACGAAGCGTTTTACGCTGGCCCAATTTCCCCGCGTGATAACTAATGGTAGCGCGGGCGCAACCGACTTGCTCCACAATCTCCGTGTAACTGCGCCCGGCCTGCAATAGCGCGACGATTTGTTCGCCCTTTGTTCCGCTCATGCTAATTCGTTATCGACGCTTTGGCTAAATTAATTGGTACACAATAAGTGAAAAACGCACAACGAACTACTTCGTTGTGCGTTTCCTCATTCCCTGGCAGAGATTCGAACTCCGATTGACAGGACCAAAACCTGCTGTCCTACCATTGAACGACCTGGGAGCGTTCTGCGTTTAGACCGCACCGTGATTATATCGCAAAAACAAGTCTTGTCACCAATCCGAAAGCGTTTTCCCGCGAGAATTTTTTGCGCCTTTCGACGGTTTCCGGGTACAACAAACATCCCTACGTCAAACACATAAATCAAGTAGGAATGGAAAGCGCGCGTTATGTCTTTGGGAATGCTGGCCGGAGAAAAAGCCCTGGTCACCGGCGCGGGGCGCGGTATCGGTATCGCGATCGCCCATGCCCTCGCGAACGAAGGGGCGAGCGTCGCGCTTGCGTATCGGGCGTCGAAAGACGGCGCGGAAGAAGCGGCGGAGGCGATACGAAACGCGGGCGGAAGGGCGGTCACCCTACAGGCCGATCTGTCACGCGAGGACGAGGCGCGGCGACTGGCGCGTGAGGCCGAGGACGCACTGGGCAGGCTGACCGTTCTGGTAAACAACGCCGCCGGTTTCGGGCCGCTCCGAACGATTGCGGATTCGTCGTGGGCGGATCTGGACGACGAATGGCGGGCCGTGGTGCGGCCCGTGTTTCTGGTCACGCACGCGTGCCTGCCGACGTTTATTCATCAGAAGCGCGGGCGCATCGTGAATTTATCCGCGACGCTGTTGCAGCGGCCCGCCGCAACGTATGGCGCGCACACGATGGCGAAGGCCGCTGTGCTTGCGTTCACGCGAACGCTCGCCCGGGAGGTCGGGCCGCAGGGCGTGACCGTGAACGCGGTCTCGCCCGGCATGACCCTGACCGATTTTAGCGAAAGCCTGCCGGATAGCCTGAAGCAAGAGGTCGCGGCGCGCACCCCGCTTCGTCGCCTCGCCACGCCCGACGATGTGGCGCGAGCGGTTTTGTTCTTTTGCTCGCCGCTCGCGGATTTCGTCACCGGGGCGAACCTCGCGCCGGACGGCGGTCTTGCGGTTTTGTAGGCGTTGCGAAACCGGGCGAAATAAATTGTACGCGGAACACAAAGAATCGAACTTTTCGATTGATCGCGCGTCTATGATAGTACAAGATTTTTACAAGCGAAAATAGCGTATTTGGCCCGAAGCGATGATGCAGGCCACGTGCGGGGAACAAAGCGATTATAAGCGTGCGTACTTCGAGAAGGAGGGCGGACAGGTTCAAATGTCGGAGATAACCTTAGCAAACAACGGCGCGGTGGCGATTACAGCGCAAACAACAACGGCGGCGCCTGCGCGTCCCCCCCAAGAATTTGATGGTCTGGTCAAGCGGTACCACAAGCAGGCGTACAATATCGCCTACCGCCTGACCGGCAACCATAACGATGCGGAAGATCTGGTGCAGGAAGCGTTTGTGCGCGCGTTCCGGTTTTTTGACAATTACCGGCGCGATTTGCCGTTCGAGAACTGGCTGTACCGCATCATGAGCAACCTGTTCGTGGACGATCTGCGGCGACGCCCCAAAGCGCGTATTCAATCGCTCGACGCCCCGGTGGGCAACGACGCGACCAGCGAATCCAATGCGTTTTTGGAAATCCCGGACTCGCGCGAGAACCCCGAACGCGTCGTTCTCCACGAGGAATTAGACGAGAAAATTCAGGCCGCGCTTGCGTCGCTACCGCAGGATTTCCGTATGACGGTCATTCTCGCCGACATCGAAGGGATGAGCTACGAGGAGATCAGCGAAACGATGCGTTGCTCTCTTGGTACGGTCCGCTCCCGCCTGCACCGAGGCCGGAAACTGCTTCGCGCAAAACTTGCGGGCTTTAGCTTGAAGTAGCGCGATTTAACCACCACCCCGCCGATTGTCAAAGCCGACATGGCGGGGTTCGCTTTAGCGCGCCGTTGTTCTTAAAGGAACCGCGCCGAAGACAACCTGAAGGGATGTGATGACTTTTGAATTGCCGAAGAGTAAGTAGCCTGCTGTCCGCCTTCATGGATGCGGAACTCACCGGGGGCGAGATGCTGGCGATTCGCGCACACCTTTCCGAATGCGCGGTTTGCAACCGCGAACACGAGGAACTGCGCGAAACCAAGAATTTGCTCGCCCGTTTGGGCGCGCACACCCCGCGCGCGGACTTAGAGGTATTGCTCCTGTCGCAAGCCGAAACGTCCGCGAAACCGTTTGCGCGCTACGCCCCGACCTGGCTTGTGATGCGGATGGGCGCAGGCGCGAGCCTTCCCGCCGCCGTCGCACCAATTTTGCTTCGTCCCCGTCCGCTCGCCGCTACCGCGCTCCTATCGCTTGCGGGTCTTGTGGTCGCGACCGTGAAACTGGATTCGTCCGGCGATGTGTCCGCCGCAAGCGGCGGGTCGGAGATCGTTGCGGTGACGCCGGTGGTATCGGGCATCCCATCGCCCGGCGCGCCGGACCGCGTGTATATGCCGTCCCCGGTTTCGCTTCCGCTCGCGGATGCGACCCCGCTCACGTGGAGCCGCGCCGCCGATGGCGGAAGCGCGCTTCTTTTGTCGGCCCGCCGCGTGTCTGGAAGCCGTGAGATTGTCCTTCCCCGCGCCGGAACTTCGGGCGTCACCGCCCCAGGACGCGTTTCCATTATTCCCGCTTCGTTCGCCGCTCCATTCCGTTGACGCGGATAAAAATCCCCCAAAAGCGCGCCGGAACGGAAACTTTTGAACCGGTAGAAACGAATAATAGATAGGTCTTCCGCCCGCAGAAATGCGGGCGGTTTGCTTGGCGGACTGAGCGATTAAGTAGCGCTTGATCGGCTTGAAACGCCTCCCAATCCGTGACTTTAACCGGGCGAAAAAACGCCCTGATAACCATTCCCTTTCGCTAACGAGGAAATTTATGAACGCTTCGGAACGACGTATTGTCTTTGGCGCGCTTCCCGTGGCGGCGGTCGCCGGAAGTTTAACAACCGCTCTCCTTTTCGGCGGCGCGCGAACCTCGCCTGTCATCGCCCAGTCCACCGCTCAGCTTTCGCAGGAACAGCGCGCCACCGCGACCTCGCTTGAAGGCGCATTCGTGAAAGTCGCGGACACGGTCAGCCCCGCCACGGTTTACATCACCGCGGACGTGGAAACGCGGTCCCCGCGCGTGTCTGCCACCCCGCGTCGCGCTCCGTCGCCGTTCGGCGACGATGACAACGCGCCGTTCGGCGATTTGTTTGGTAGCCCGTCCAGCCCGTTCCGCGCCCCCTCCCCGCGCCAGGGTCGCGCCTCCGGGTCCGGCGTGGTCGTGCGCCCGGATGGTTATATTCTGACCAACGACCACGTGGTCGAGAACGCCAAAGACGGCAAGGTCAAAGTAACGCTGAGCGACCAATCCGTCTACACGGGCCGCGTTTTCCGCGATCAACGGTCCGACCTTGCGGTTGTCAAGATTGACGCGCCCAAGCCGCTTCCGTTCGTGCGTCTTGCCGACAGCAACGCGCTTCATGTCGGGCAGTGGGCGGTCGCGATTGGCTCGCCGTTCGGTCAGCAGAACACGATGACGGCGGGGATTGTTTCCGCCCTGCACCGGAAGTCCGAGATCGGCGGCGGCGAGGATGCGCGCTACTACCCGAACCTGATCCAAACCGATGCGTCCATCAATCCGGGCAACAGCGGCGGCCCGCTCCTCAACATCAACGGCGAACTGATCGGCGTGAACGTCGCTATTTATTCGCCGTCCGGGTCGTCGGCGGGTATCGGTTTCGCGATCCCATCGAACACGGCGAAAACCGTGATGAACCAGCTGATTGCAACCGGTAAAGTCACGCGCGGCTACCTCGGTCTCGCCCCGACGGATATTCCCGCGAATCTGCGGACCGCGCTTGGCGCAAGCAAGGGAGCGCGGGTCGCGTCGCTGAACAGCGATTCGCCTGCGGCGCAGGCGGGTATCGCGGCGGGGGACATTATCACCCGCTTTGGGAGTAGCGAAATCGAAGGCGAATCCGACCTGCGTGAGGCTATCGCCAGCGCCGCGCCGGGCGCGCGCGTGCCGGTGACGCTTTTGCGGAACGGAAGCCCGCGCAACGTGACCGTGACCGTGGGGACGCCGCCCGCCGAGGATGGGGCCGCCCCCGCCCCGCGCCCCGCCGTACGTCCGACTGAGAAGGTCGGTATCCAGATGGGAACGCTGACCCCGGACGCCCGGAAGAGCCTGCAACTTCCCGCTGCCACAACCGGCGTTCTGGTTGAGGCGGTTGCGTCCGGTAGCGTCGCATCGGATGCGGGCTTGTTTGAGCGTGACATTATCACGAACGCAGATGGTAAACCAGTCGCGACGCCCGCCGACCTTGCACGCGTTTTGTCCGGCTTCAAAACCGGCGATGTGGTGACGATGACCGTGGTACGTCCGTCCGGCGACGGTAAAACTTTCCAGGTCGTTGTGGATGTCACTATTCCGTAAGGCGAAGGACGCAAAGGGAACCGGAACGCGCTTGGAAATAAGCGCGCTTTCTGGTCGGCCCGCCCTTGACGAGGCTTGTCAAGCGCGGTATAGTACGTATGTTGACGCGGGGTGGAGCAGCTGGTAGCTCGTTGGGCTCATAACCCAAAGGTCACAGGTTCGAGTCCTGTCCCCGCTCCCATATGGGAAGTTAATCCCAACCTAAAGACAGGAGCCTCCAGTAGCGCCGCTACTTGGCAGGCTCCTTTTTCTTTTTCAGTCCTATCCAAACGGGTACGAAGGATTGCATGATCTTCTCCCGTCCTCCTCCGCGCCTTCGTTTTACACAGTCAACAGGTTGCTCCCGTAGCCGCAGAGTTCCGCTTTTTGAGGGCGTTCTCGCTTTTGCGCTCGCTCCCGCAACTTCTGGCATTAGGCCTCAACCGGAAGTCGCTCTTGTTCTAAAGGTAGAAGCGTCGCCGCGCCTAATACGCGGCGACGCTTCGGGTTAATCTATATCAACCTGACCTTACGCCTGCCGCGCCGCGCGACGACGTCGCGCGGCGGCAAGCCCTGCAACCGGCAGACCCGCCGCCAGTAGCAGAGCCACACTCCCCGGCTCAGGAACCGCTACCGCCGCAACGTTCAGCCGGAGCGCGCCCGCCGCGCTGTCGAGGGTGAACGTTCCCGCGTACCCCGCAGGGAGGTTCGACACCCCAAAACCCGCCACGTCGCCTGCCGTGAAGTTCGTGCCGCCCGGCGCGAACGACACCAGCGTGTACGGCGACGCTACCGAAAGCGACGCGCTCGAACCGGCGAAGTCGAAGTTGAACACACCCGCGCTCGCGCCCTTGTTGAACGCGCCCGACAGCGAAAGCCGGTCCGAGGCGCCGGTTACCGTGGGATCGGCCCCGAGCATAAAGGCCAGCGTCGCCCCGCCGTCGAAGGTGAGCGAGGTCGCGCTAAGCGTGCCGGTTCCGGTCGTGGGTCCGGCAAGCAGGCGTCCGCCCGTTTGCAACGCGATGCCCGGAAGCGCGCCGGTTCCCGCAACCGTGCCGCCCGTGATGGTCAGACCGCTTGAGGCGGCGATGCTTCCGGTGACGTTGAGGATGCCCGCCTGCACCACGGTGGGTCCCGAATACGTGTTGACGGCTCCGAGGGTGAGGGTTCCGGCTCCGACTTTGGTTACGGTGGCTCCCACCGCCCCGCCGACTACGCCGCCGACGGACAGGTTACCCGACCCGCCCACACTGCTCGACTGCGCGAAGTTCACAAGAACCGGGCTGGCCGCAACGGTCGCATCGCCGCTACTAAGGGCCACAGTGGGCGTAGATGTGTAGCCGGTTCCGCTGTTGGTGAAGTCAAGGCCGGTAACGTAACTGGTCGCGGTTGCGGTCGCCCCGGTTCCCGGCGTCGCCGCCGAGTCCACGAACGTGATAACCGGCGTCGCGGTCAAGTTGCCGCCCGCGAGCCGGATGGTAACGCCGGTGATAACGCCGCCGGTGATAACCGGGATCGCGTTGAAGCCGTTTTGCACGCTGTCGGTCGCGTTAACCGCGGCCCCGCCCGCGAAGCTTGCGAACACCTTTGTCGCCGCCGAGTAGCCGGTTCCGCCTGTCGGAACCGCGATGGTAGCGACATTCAAGCGGGCGACCGCCGCCGCGCCGGTTCCGCCGCCGCCCGTGATCGCAACCGTGGGCGCGGCGGCGTAGTTCTGGGCGGTTCCAATACCGGTGAGGGCGAGGGAGGGAAGTCCGCCGGTCGCGTTAAGCGTTGCCGCAGTTGCGCTATTGTTGACGAGCGCGCCGCCGTTCAGGGTAATCGCTTCCGCGCCGACCGCCTTGCCGTTCAGATCAAGTGTCGCGCCGCTCGCGACCTGGGCGCCGCCGTAGTTGACGATGGTCGGCGTTCCCGATGTTCCCACCTGTCCCTGCGCGGTTCCTCCGGCGTTAAACACGTTCAAACTCGCCACCGTCGCGCCGCCGCCCGTGCGTCCGAGGGCCGTATTGTTGCCCAGAACCAGGGTTCCGCCCACGATGTTCGTAGAGCCGTCGTACGCGTTCGCGGCGTTCAACTGAACCGTTCCCGTGCTGACCGCGCCGGGTTGACCGGTTTGGGGGTTGATGTTCTGGTTGATGTTGAGGTTCATCGCGCCGACGCTGGTATTGATGCCAATGGCGCCGTCAAACGCGACCGTTCCCGCCCCGCCCGTGGTCAGGTTGATATTCTGGTTGGTGGCGAGAAAGGGAGCCGTAATCGCGCCGGTAAAGCGGGCCGTGCCGGTGTTGTTCGCCGTAGAGCCGAACGTGTAGCTGTTGACGCTTCCATCGCCGATAACGTTGTTAAGGCTAAAGGTCGCGCCGTTGTTAATCCCCCAGATACGGTTGTTCGAGTACGCGCCGTCAACGAGAACGCGCGGGTTCGACAGAATGCCTAAACCGCCGCTTATCGTTTGGTTTCCGGCGACCGTGCCGCCGTCTGCGACGTTCCAGTTGAGACTTGCGCCCAGGATAGACGCCGCCCCCGCCGCCGACGTCACGTCGGTCCCGATCAGGAGCGTACCGTTGCCCAGGGTGCCAAGTCCGGTCCAGCTGTTGGCGGCGTTGGTGAACTGAACCGTTCCTGCCCCGCGCTGATCGCCGTTCACAAAGATGCCGCCCGAGGTCGTTCCTGATACCAGACCGTTGACCAGGATTTTCGAGTTGTATTGAACCGCGGCGAACGCGGCGCGGCGGGCAAGTGATGTCCCCGCGGTTCCCGATGTGCTGCCGATGGTGACCGGCCCGTTAATCGTCCACGTGTTGGGGTTGTTACCGAGAAGTGTGGTCGTGGTCGTACCTTGTCCGGGAATCACGCCGGTCGCGCTGCTGTCCATCACGAGGTTGGAGCGCCCGCCCTGCCCGGTGGTCACGCCCGGCGCCTGCGAAAGATCGAAGGGGCGATCAAACGTTCCGTTCGCGGCGCTGCTGTAGATAAGAACGGGACTTGCCGTACCCACGGTGGCGGCGGTTCCCACCACAACGGCGGAGGCGGAGTTGCCGAACGCGCTGTTCGTATTGACGCCGACGCTGCCGAGGAAACGAAGCGTGCCGTTCGCCGTGGAGGTGGCGCCCGTGTACGCGCTTCCCGTGTTGTTCAGGGCGAGCGTGTTGGACGACGTTTTTATCAGACCGCCCGCGCCGGTGATAAGCCCCAGGATACTGATTTGACCGTTGCCGGTCCCGGCAACCGTGGTATCCGCATCGAGTTTCAGAATCGTCGTGTTATCGAGGCCGAGGGTAAATCCGCCCGCGCCGTTCTGGATAATCGAGGGCGCGACCGCCCCCGGCCCGGTTTGGAAGTTGATCACGCCGCCGCGAACGACATTGCCCGTCACCGTATTGGACAGGTTCATCGTGGTCAGCACGAAGGGCTGGGTGGGGAAGTTGTTAAAGGCGTTGAAGGCGGTTCCCGTGCCGGTGAAGTTCAGGACGATACCGGCGAGACCGCCATCGGGCGGGGCGGTTCCGCCCACCCACGACGGTCCATCCGTCCAGTTCCCGGTGGTTCCGTTCCACGTGAACGTTTGCGCGAGCGCGGCGTGCGGCAAAAGCAGGGCAAGCGAGGCGGCGGCGGTAGCGACCGCGCCCGGCGACAAGAAACGGGAGGCGCGGCGGCGCGGGGATGAATTGACGCCATGCCGACGCGTCCGTGCGACGGCGGGAGATGAGACGGATGGGATCATAGAATTTGACAACCTTGGCAAACGAATAAAGGGAGGCGTGAGCGAGCGGCGGCGTCCACAACTCGGTTTACTAATACGATTTAGCATGCCGCTGTTGCGAATTATAACACAAAACCGCTTTTGTAGTTACGCGCTTCATACCTATTTTACTTAGAAAATTCTCGTCCCCGTGCAAGGAAACGCCCTTTTATTAAGCGCGGGATGTTGAACGCAGGTTGAACCTACGTCTGTTGGCGCTTCGCGCCGGGCGACCTCCGGTCGCAAAACGCTCATGGGAGGAATGCTCCGTCGCCGTGTTAGCCTTCTTTTCCGGGTCCGCGTTTTTCCCCTTGACAGTTTTTACCGTTTGCGGATACTATGGCAGTGAAGCGTGTAACTATGGTGACGATGGATGATATAGCGCGGCATGCGGGCGTTTCCCGCGCGACCGTCTCGTATGTGCTAAACAAACGGCAACGCGCCAATGGTAGCGTAAGCGACCAAACGCGGGCGCGCGTCCTTGCGTCCGCGTCCGCGCTCAACTACCGCACAAATGAACTCGCGCGGGCGATGGTGACGGGCAAGAGCCGCGTGTTGGGCGTTTTGACGACGCCGCGCGGGGCGGAAAACACGATTCGTATTTTAACCGGGGCTATCGAGGCCGCCGAGGAAAAAGCGTACCTGGTTAAAGTAGTGCATCTATCCTTCGACACGGTGGAAACAAACGTGGTCGCCCGTTGCCAGGAATGGCGATTGGCGGGCGTGATAGCGTTTAGTTTGAGCGAGTGCGCGTGCCGTTACTTGCACGGCGAATTTGCGCGCGTCGGTATGCCATTCGCCTTGATTGACAATGCCCCCCGCCTCGACCATTGGGGCGTTCGCGTCCGCTCCGACGATGCGCAGGGCGTTCGCCTCGCGATTTCGCATTTGCTTCAAAAAGACCATACCCGTATCGGATTTCTGGGCGGCTCGCCCTCTACCCTTTCGCAGTGGCGCGAAGAAAACTTTCGGGACGCGCTCGCGGAAGCGGGCGTTTCGGTCTCGTCCCACTGGATTCGGGGCGATTCCTGGACTGATCAGGAGCGTATCGAGCGGGACGCGCACGCCCTGCTCAGCGATCCCGACAACCGACCGACCGCGATAGTTTGCTCCGCCGATACAATTGCAATGGTCGTTTTGCGGGTCGCGCGTTCTTTGGGGTTGCGCGTTCCGGGCGACCTGTCCGTCACCGGCTACTCGAACGCTTCGTTGTCCGCCTTCGCCGACCCGCCGCTCACCACGGTAGACCAATCGTTACCTGCGCTGGGGCGGGAGGCCGCGCTTCATCTGATCGCCCGCGCCCAAAGCAAGGAACCTATAGTGCGCGACGAACCGGCGGAGGATATTTTAATCCCGACGCGCCTGATCGAAAGAGCGTCTACCGCGCCCTGCCCGCCGCGCGAAAAGAGCGGCGCGGACGTTTTACGACGGAAGCATGAAGATGTCTGAGGGCCGTCCGCCGCTGTCGCCCTCGCCCGAAACGCGCGCGTTTTTCGTGGTCGGCGCAACCCATATCGATCTGGCATGGAAGCGCGGCCCCGCCGAGATGGCGGAGATGCTGGAAATCTTCGTCGTTCGCCTTCTCGACGCCCTGGACCGGGAGCCGGATTTTCGCTACATGATCGAGCAGGCCGCGCACTACCGAACGCTTAAAAAAACGCGGCCCGATCTTATTGATCGGCTCAAGCGGTACGTGGGGGAGGGGCGGCTCGAGATGGCGGGCGGTATGGCGTCTACGCTGGAAACCAATCTGCCGAACGGGGAGTCGTTTGTTCGCAATCAGGGCCTCGGCATGGCGTGGGCGCGTGAAAACCTGGGCGTCGCTATTAAAACCGGCTGGCTGATAGACACGTTCGGCGTCCACGCGCAAACGCCGCAGATTCTCAAACAGTTCGGTATCCGTCATCTGATGGCGAACCGGTTTGGCGGGGCGGCCATCCACGATATTTTCCGGGCGCGCGGATTGGACGGGACCGAGGTTTTAGTGGTGGGGCGGGACACGTATTCCGCGTTTGTTCGGAGCGAGAACACGGCCCGCGTTTTCTACCAAAACTGGGACGGCGTGGACCGCTTGTTCCGCGAGGCGGACGAGTTGCCGGGCGACGGCCCCCTTCTGCTGATCCCCTACGTGGAAAACGAGTATCTTTTGAGCCTGCGCCCCCTGCGGCTCGCCGAGGAGCGCAACGCCGCGCGGACGGGCGAAACGTATCAACTCGCGACGCCCGGCGATTATTTCGCGGCCCTCGATGCGGCGACCGAGAAAAGCGGGCGGCAGTGGCCCGTTATCCACGGCGACCTGAACCCGGAGTTTACCGGCTGTTTCTCGCTCCGCCCCACGATTCGCCTGCGAAATCGCCAAACCGAAACCTTGCTCCTCGAAGCCGAAAAATGGGCGTCGTTGCTGGGCCTGACGGGTTGGGAAGACGCAATCGAGGAGGCGTGGTGGCGCATGGCGTTTTTGCAGTTCCACGACATTTTCACCGGCTCGCATCCGACCGCCGTGTTTCGCGAGGTGATGCAGGGCTATGACGATGTGGAGAAAATCGGTCAGGACATTTTGAGCCGCGCGCTCGAAACGCTTTTGCCCGCCCCCGTAGCGACAAATGGTGAGATCGTTCAAACCGCGCTTGCGGTTAACGGGTTGCCGTGGGAGCGGCGCGATGTGGTTTGCGTCGCGACCGCCGCGCCGGTCGCGCGGGTGACGGACGCGAACAACGACCCGGTTCCGTTTGAGCAGAGCGGCGGCGAACTGCGGTTCCCCGCCACGCTTCCCGCCGTGGGCGCGGCGGCGTTCTTCCTTTATACCGACGCAAGCGCGCAAGCCGCTCCCATCGTTGTCGCCGAAACAAGCGCAACCGACGCCGTTATCGAAAACGAGTACATTCGGCTCGAAGCCGATGCCGCCGTGGGTATTCGCCGCCTCCTTTGGAAGCCGACCGGGGCCGTGTTGATAGAAAACGCGGGCGATTTTCTGGTCGCCCAGTGCGACAAAGGAACGTTCCAAATCGAAGCCCCGGACGGGGCCGAGGTCGCTGCTATCGCCCCCGGTCCGATGCGCCTGACGATGGACGCAACATCGCCTATCGGGCAAACGCTACGACTCTCCGGCGCGTTCCCCCGCTTATCTTGGGCGGGCGACAACAACCATCTGACGTGGGAGGCCGAGTTCCGACTTACGCCCGGCAAGCCGCAACTAAATTTAACGGTGCGGCTCGATTGGAAAGGCGAGGCGAGCCGGTTGCGCTTGAAACTCGCGACCCTCCTTAACAGTTCCGACGCCGTTTTCGAGGTTCCGTTCGGGACGGTTCGGCGCAAGCCCTACGGCGTCCGGGGAAACGCGCGCGGCGAATGGCCCGCCCATCGCTTCGTCGCGATAGAAGACGGCGCGCACGGCTTGGCCCTCGCGAATACGGGCGTCGGCGGCGTGGAAACGGCGGGCGGGACGATCTGGACTACGCTCCTCCGCGCCCCGAAAGCGGCGGACATCGGTATGGTTCCCGACGACACATCATCGCAACACGGCGCGCACACGTTCACGTTCGCGCTCATCCCTTACGCGGCAACGGACGGCCTTGCGGGCGTCGTTGCGCGCGCGCAGGAGTTAAACAACCCGTTCCGCGCCGTTCTGCGGGCGGGAAAAGCGGAGTTGACGCCGTCGCCGCCGTCGCGCTTGTCGCTCGATGCTGACCATGTCGTGTTGTCGGCGGTCAAAACCGCGGGCGACGAGACCGGCGACCTGATCGTGCGCGTGTACGAAACTTTGGGCCAGACCGGATCGGTCGGTTTGACCGTTCACGGCGCGACCGGGGCGTGGCGCTCCGACTTGCGGGAGGAGCGCGGCGATGCGATTCCGTGCCAGAACAACCGCGTCCGGTTCCCCGTCGAACCCTACGAAATCAAAACGCTTCGCTTTGCGCGTGGCGGCGTTTGATAACGCGGGTTGAAACCCACGTCTGGGGGCGCGCGGACGCGCCGGGCGACCTCCGGTCGC
>CAXUMS010000021.1:27959-42146 GCA_964252165.1 uncultured Armatimonadaceae bacterium | reverse complement strand
AATACGCCGCCGCGCTTCTGGTCGCCCGCAAAAAGGTCGGCCCCGCCCGTCCCGCCGATTCGTCGCGCGAGGCGCAGGCCAAAATCGCCACCCTTCTTCAACGCAGAGGCTTCGGCTGGGACATTATTCGCCCCGTTCTCGCCGAAATCTACACCGGCGCTGTTGACGAGGAAGAGGAACACGAGCCATAAATACGCAAATTAGAAAACGCGGACAAAAGGCGCAAAGTAGCCAAAGAAGATGAACCGGTTCCGCCGATCCGCCGATCCGCCGTCGCCCTGCGCTTTCTGCGCTTTCTGCGCTTTCTGCGCTTGTCGGCGTGCCGTACGTCGTTGAGCGACCATAAGGAAGCGGCTGTCAATGTTTATAAATCAGACCGTACGACGCAAAATCACCGACGATTTGGCCTGCTCCTTCTACGGGGCCGTATGGCCTTTGATCTTCCTTTCCCAAACGATCCTGTCGCCTCCAAAGGGGCATTCCCTTGTTTTTGCGACAAAGGCGTTGGTTGGTGTCGTGTTCGCCGCAGGCTATGTTTGCTACCGAAGAACGCGTCAGCCTCGCCGCTTGTCTCGCGACGCCGCGAAAGCCGCCGAGCAAGAGGTAAACGCCAAGATGAGCGGCCCCAAACTCGTCGGGCTGTGGGCTATTGCCGTGACTGCGACCGTGGTGTTTGGCGGGGTAAACGGCTCGCGCATCTACCATGCCCTCAACGACGCGCCGCCCCTCCCGCTTTGTCATCGCGCCTACCTGGTTTTGACAGGTAACTTCCTGGGCTTGATGGCGTTCTGGTACTGGCGCGCGTTGTTTCGATTCACCGCCGAACTCCTGCGCCGTCCGTCAACTCTTGTAGCGACCATACCCGCAACCGTCGCGTCCTCGCCTGCCCTGGCCGTTGTCCCCGCTGTTCTACAACCCGCCGCGCCGCCTGTACCGCTTGCGGCGGGGCAGGGGAAACTGACGCCATGAACCAAACCGTACGCCGCAAAACCCGCAATGATTTGGATCACGCTCTTTTCGCGATGGCGATGTTCGCGTTCCTTTTGTCCGAAACCATAGAACCGCCTGAAGGGAGGGCATCCTTCTTTTACGCATTGAAGTGCGTTTTTGGCGTAGCGGGTGTAACCTTTGCCCTCGTCCTGAAGGGATTGCCCGACGATGAGGCGTCGCGTTCGCCGTTGACGAAAACTTCCCTCACAGACCTCCCCAAATCGCTCTTACAGTTGCAACCCCGCCAAACCCAAACCGCTTTGCCGGGCGACAGCGTTGACGCCAAGATGACCGGTCGGAAACTTGCCGCCTTGTGGGCGTTCGTCGTGATTTTCACCGTCGCGACCGGATGGATTTTCGGTTCTCAGATATATAGCGCCGTCACCAACCCCCTTACGCCGCTGTGGCATCGGGCATGGGCGGTTCTGCTCGCTAATTACTTCGGCTGGTCGTTGTTCGGCGTTTGGCGCGGATTGTGCGCCTTCACCTCGGAACTGTTGCGCCGCCCCGCCGCCCCAACCAATGCCGCGCCCGTCGCCCCGTCCGCTGTGGCTCCGGCTGTTGCCGCGCGAACCATTTCCGCCGCGCCGCCCGTGGTCCTGCAAAACGGCGTCCCCCAACCGTGAGACCCAACCGTGAGAAAGGTTCTGTAAAACCGGATGCGCCGAGCCGTAAGTCATAAAACCAAACAGGAGGCGCTCGATGCCGTCGGCGCACTGATCCCGTTCACCTTTTGGAGACAAGCCGTCGAAACGCCGGTAAGCGGGTACTACTTCGGCTTCTTTCTTTCCGTCGTGGCAGGGGCGTTATTTGCATCGCCTACGATTTGCCTCTGGGCGCAACGCCGCCGCCCGAATCAAACTATAGTATGCGACAACAAACCTGACGTCAGCGTGAATCTGTGGATTTTGGTTCCGGCGTGGATAATCGCGGCGGTTGTCACCGTTTTAGTGGCGTACAAAGGCGGCTCCGGCATACGCGACGCCGTCGCTGATCCGCTCGCGCCGTGGTGGCATCACATTTGGGTGATTTTACTCGCGAACTACGCTGGTTGGGCAGGGTTCTGTATTTGGCGCGCCCTGTTCAATTTCACTGCCGAATTGCTCCGCTGCCCAACGCCAATCAGCGCCGCGCCGATTGCGGCCCCTGTGGCTGTTCCCGTCACCGTCTCGCAAACCATTCCCGTTGCGCCGCCCGCCGTTCTGCAAAACGGCGTTACCCGCCCGTAAGGAAAACGCTCAAAACCGCTATGAACCAGACCATGCGAGCCAAAACCAAAGACGAACTGCTCAATGCCCTTTACGCCCTGACCCCGCTCGCGTTCTTCTACCCAACCCTCGAACTGCCCAAGAGCGGCAACGTTATCGTGTATGCGTTTTTTCTTCTTTCCAGCGCCGGATTTGCGGCGTACAGCGTTCAAAAGCGGTTACGCCGTCGCACGGTTTCCGCCGTAGCGGAGGGTAGCGAACCAGACGTTAAGATAACTCGCTGGATGCTGATGGAAATTTGGGGATTTGTCGCGTTTTGCACCGCCTTGATCGGGTACGCGTTTGGGTGGGATATTTCCGTTGCCGTCGCCAACGCGTCCGCCCCTTCGTGGCATCGCCTGTGGACCGTGTTGGTCGCGAACTACTTCGGCTGGGCCACGTTCTGGGTTTGGCGCACGATGTTCGATCTTACCGCCGAACTGCACCGTTCCGCGCCCGTAATAACCAACGCACCCATCATTGTCATGCCAAAGATCGTTCCTGCCTCCGCCTCGCAGGGCGTTCCCGCCGCGCCGCCTGTGGCCCTGAAAAACGAAATTACCCGCCCATGATGAAGTTTCGCAAACTGCGCCTGAACCAAACCGTGCGACGAAAAACTAGAGACGAACTGAACGATGCCAACTTCCTCCTGATGCCGCTCGGGTGTTTGGTTCAAGTTATTCAATTGCCACTTCTTGGAGGTTCTATGTCCTGGTCTTCAAGTCTAGGTTCCTCTTTACTGATGGCAGTAATGTCTATAATCTATTTAATTGGTCAAAAACAAAGACGTCGTCGTTTGTACCGTGTCGCTATCGCTACGGATTTCGCCTTACAAGAAGTTGATGCTAAAATCTCCATCCCAAAATTGATCTTACTGTGGGCCTTTGCAGTGATCGGCACGATCGTCATGGGCTTCATAAGCGGTTCTTATATAAACGCCGTTCTGTCCGCGCCGCTCACTCCTTCATGGCAACGCGCCTGGTTGATTGGGGGTTGCAACGTCTTGGGTTTGTGCGTGTTCTGGTACTGGCGCGCCCTGTTCAACTTCTCGTCCGAATTGCTCTGTCGCCCTGCGACAACAGCAGTCGCGCCGGTTGCGACCATCGCCGCGCCCGCCGTCACGCCACAAGCGGCTTCTGTCGTTGTACAAAACGTCGCCCCGCCCGCCGCAACGCTTTCCGCAGGGCAAGGAAAACTAACGCCATGAACCGCCGCCAACATCGCCTTCGCTCGTTTTTTTCTCTTGTCGCCGGTTGCGGGTTTTGCGCCGCGCTCGCTATTCCCGCTTGCGCGCAGGAGAAAGCCGCAACCGCAACCATCAACGCTGTGGTTGCCTCCGACGACGCACGGGAGGTTCTCGCGACCGGACGCGCCGTAATAACAACACGCGGCGGAATTGAGGCGGCGACGCAGGCCGCTGTCGCGGACGCCCTGCGGAACGCGGTGGAGCGGACGCTGGGCGTGTACGTGTCCGCGCAAACGCTGACCCAAAACTACGCATTGGTGCGTGATCAGGTGGTGACGCGCGCGGACGGTTTCGCGGTTTTGAAGCGGATCGAGCGAACCCAGACCTTGCCCGGCGAGGTGCGCGTTCGCGTTCGCGCCACTGTGTCGCTCCGTCCGCTTGCGGAACGCCTCAAGGCTCTGAATCTGACGCGGGTATGGCGTGTGCGCGTGGTCGCAGGGAGAGGCAAGGGGAGCGTCAACAACGCGGATGCGGCGGGCGAGGCGGTCGCCGCTCTGGAACAGGCGCTCGCGGACGCGGGCTTTCCCGTCGTCTCCGATGCACGGCCCCAGGCTGCCGATCTCGTTGTCACGGTCACGCCCCAAACCGAAACCACGGCACGCACCCCGCTTGACACCGCCGCTGGCCCGATGACGATGTACTCGGTTCGCGGGCGGTTGTCCGTGCGCGCGACCCGAACCGGGACCGGCGAAACCGTCGCGAACCTGACCGCCTCCGAAGACGCCGCCCATATCCGCCTGTCCACGGCCCGCCAATCCGCCTGCGCGGACGCGGCGAACGCGCTCGCCCCGCGCCTCGCGAACGCCCTTCTCATCCTTCCCGCCCGCGTGTCTCAACCGGTAACGCTCGTTGTCACCGGAGTCCCCAACCGTAAACACATCCAATCTCTCGACGTCGCCCTCGAAACCGTGACCGGCGTACGCGCTGTTTTCCGCCGCTCATGGATCAACCAGACCGCGACCTACGAGTTAGATGTTCTTTCCGCCGCGCTCCCGCTCGTCTCGGACTCCCTCGAAACCGCGCCCGCCCTGCGCCCGTTCCGCCTCCGTATCACCAGCGAAACCGCCGCGCGCCTCGTCGCGTCGGCCCGCCCTCGGTAGCCGTCCTTCCAACGCCGTATAATCAACGTGCGTTGGTTTGTGGTTCGTTTGGTAGGTGCGCTACGTTTTGTGGTTGCCCTACGCGGGCGTAGCCCCCTTAAGCCGGGGGAGGCGCCAGCCTAACGCTGGACCGCGTGTTTGTTTTAGCGACGGTTTTAGTTTGTTGAACCGCCTCAAGCGGTTTAACAAACTAAAACCGTCGCTGAATCTAAATACACTGATCCAACGCATGGCGTTGGCGCTCCCCCGCGCAGGGGGCTACGCCCGCGTAGGGCAACCACAAAACGTAGCGCACCTACCAAACGAACCACAAGCAAAACAAATGAATACAACAAGACAAGTTACCGTGACGGATGCCGTCACAATTGGCGGGGGGCGCAAGCCGTTCGCGCTGATTGCCGGGCCGTGCGTGATTGAAGGGCGCGATTTGTGCCGGGAGATCGCGGGGGCGGTGCGGGATGCGTGCGCGCCGCTGAGCATCCCGTACATTTTCAAGGCCAGTTTCGACAAGGCGAACCGGACCTCGGGGGCGTCGTACCGGGGGCATGGCGTCGAGGCGGGTCTGGAGATTTTGGCCGGAATCCGCGATGAGTTTGGCGTTCCCGTTTTGACCGATGTCCACGATGCCGCCCAGTGCGCGCGGGTCGGCGAGATCGTGGACGTGTTGCAGATCCCCGCGTTCTTGTCTCGGCAAACGGATTTGCTTCATGCCGCGGGCGAAACCGGCAAAGTCGTTAATATCAAGAAAGGCCAGTTTCTGGCCCCGTGGGATATTAAGAATGCGGTCGGCAAGGTCGAGGAAACCGGCAACCGGCGTATTCTCGTCACCGAGCGCGGCGTTTCGTTCGGCTACAACACGCTGGTCGTAGACTTTCGCTCGCTTCCGCAGATGGCGCAGTCGGCGGGCGTTCCGGTGGTGTTCGACGGCACCCATGCGGTCCAGCAGCCGGGCGGGCAAGGGACATCGTCGGGCGGTCAGCGCGAGTTTATCCCGCACCTCGCCCGCGCCGCCGTCGCCGTGGGCGTGGACGCCCTGTTCCTCGAAGTTCACCCCGATCCTCCGTCCGCCCTGTCGGACGCCGCCACCATGCTCGCCCTCGCGGATTTGCCCGCGTTACTTGCTACGCTCGTCGCTGTGGAGCGCGCGGCAGGAGGATAAATAACGTGATTTTGAGTAACGTTTAGTTTGTTTCCGCGTCGTTCAACCACGAGTGGCTCAAGCCCGCTCGCTACCGGGGAAGCGCCGTGATCCCGCTGAAGCGAGAAGCGGAGTAAGAACGCCGATTGGCAACTTTTCTACGTCGCAAAGGCCGCAAACCGTAAAGCAGTACCACAACACGAGTCGCATCCCTTCCCGCTTCAGCGGGATCACGGCGCTTCGCCCGGTAGCGAGCGGGCTTGAGCCACTCGTGGTTGAACCGCCCGCTAACCCGAACGCACGGTAGGCAAACCGCGCCAATTCTACTTTTGTAGACGGTTGAGTTTTCTTCCTTGCCTACCAATGCGGTAATGCCTTAATCTTCGTCCTTGACCTTGCCCAGAATCCCGTACCGCTTGGGCGGATTGGGAACATTGCCTTTGACGGCGTGCCAGAGAATATCGTTTAGTTCCTCGTCGGGCGCGGATTCTTCTTTGAGCGGGTTGAGAAGGCGCGCGCTGTCGCGGCTCCGGTACGCGGTTCTGCCATTCACCTCGCCGATGATGGCGCGGGCGGGCAGAATCGGATCGTACGGGGCGTTGTTCTCCGCTTGGGCGGTGAAAACGGCGAGTGACGGCGCGATGGCGTCGTACTGGTTCATCGGAGGCAGGCCCAAAATATTTTCTATCGTACGAAGAACCGAGTCCGTGTTGTAGAACCGGGAGTCTTTGGTCGCTTTGCGGATAAACGGACTAATAACAAACGCGATAGAGCGGTGCGCGTCCACGTGGTCGTAGCCGTTTTGCGCGTCGTCCTCGACAATGAAGATCGCGGTTTTCGCCCAGAACTTCGATTTGCTAACCGCCTCCACAACCTGTCCGACCGCATAATCGTTATCGGCCACCATCGCGCGCGGCGATGATTGACCCGCCGACGTTCCCGCCGTGTGGTCCCTGCCCAGACGAAGCATCTGGAAGCGCGGCATCTTGCCGGTTTGGACAAAGCCATCGAAGTCGCGCTTCCATGTCGTAAATCGGCTCGGGTCTTTTCGCGACCCGTAGGCTTTGATCTGCCGGGGCGCGGGCGCGACGCCGCGCTTCAAAAACGCCTCGCCGTCCGGGAACGATGTATTGAACGGGGCGAAATCGTTGTTGGTGACATTTGCGAGCGCTTTTTGGTCCGCAACGGCGCGCGCGCCTTCCGAGCCTTCCTCGGCGGTTTCGCGCGGGGCTTCGTCATCGTCCATGAAAAAGCCGTAGTTGCGTATCGTCACCTTTTTGGCAAGCGCGTTGTCCCAAAGATAACCGCCCGCAGGCCGCGCGACATCGGGAATGCCTTTTTTGTCCACGGCGACGCTGTTATTGGTTCCTTCGTAATCGTACGGGCGCGTTTTGCCGGTGTAACCGTAGGGGACGTTTCTTGCCACATACTCATTCGCCATCCCCGCCGTAGACCAGTTCCAGCCGTCGCCGGATACCTCGGCGCAACAATAAAAATTGTCCAGCAAAACGAACCGCTCGGCAAGCGCGTGAAGGTTCGGCGTCACCTCGCGCCCGAACAAAACCAGCGACGGGTCGCCATTGCCCTGCGGCAGATCGCCCAGCACCTGATCGTAGGTTCGGTTTTCCTTGATGATATAGATAACGTGTTCGATGCCCGGGTTCTTGAACGGTTCCCGGCGCGCAAGGAGGGGGGCTTGGTTGTTGGCTAAAACCTGCGCGGTGCGGGCCTTCAGCGTTTGGACATCGGGAATGACGACGACGGACACGGTTCCCTCGATAATGTTTTGAATATACTGCGGGCGGGCGGTGACGCCGGGCTTGGGTTTGCCATTCGGGTTGCGAGCCACAACGCCTTTGGCGCACGACACCAAAAGGCTTGCGCCCTTATTGGCAAGGGCGACGCCGGTCGGATACCAACCGGTCGGTATATAGCCTTTAACCGTTTTGCTCGTGACATCCACAACCGCGACTGCGTTCATATCCGCGAGCGTGACATAAAGCGTTTTCTCGTCCGGCGACAAACAAAGCGCAGTCGGGGTCGCGCCGGGCAAGTTTCGGTTTACGGCGGGCCGCAACAAAACCGAACCGGTCACGCGGTCGGTCGCGGTATCCACGATGCTGACCGTGTCGCTTCCCGCATTCGCGACATAAAGCGCTGTTTGCGCTTTGTTGAACGCGAGCGCAAGGGGGTTTGCGCCGGTGGCAATCCGCTTGGTTTCTTTTTTAGTGTCAGTATCAATAACGGACACGCACGCGCGCTGTTCACTGGTGACATACAGTTTCTTGCCTGCGGTCGGTCCCTTCGTTGATAGCGCGACCGCATACGGGTAGCCGGGAACCGTGATATCCGTGGCGGTTCCCGCGTCAGTCGAAACGGCGCGGACAATCCCGACCATGTCATTTTTCGGATCCGCCCAGCTGTTGGCGACATACAGCGTTTTCGCGTCCGGGGATAAGGCAAGTCCGGCGGGCGTGAGCGGCGCGGTCACCTCCGCCGCCGCTGAGGGGGGGGCATACGCGAGCGGCTTGTTGGTGTCGGTCAGGGTTCCATCGGCGGCGAGCGTCAGGACGGACACGCGTTCTTCCGCCCCGCGCGATGCATAAACCGTCACCGAGCCGTCCGCCCCGGTTGCGCCAAACGCGAGGCCATAGTACAAACTCTGTGTTTTCGCGGGAACGGTATTGGTTCTGCCTTCAAACGCGAGTTGACTTGCCATTTTTCCGTCGGAGGTGCGGAACACGGATAGAACCGACCGCGCGCCGAGCGTGGATACCAACGCCCATTTTCCGTCCGGCGTGGTCGCCATTTGTACTGGAAAACTGCCCGCCGCGACATGGTCGCCATCCGGCGTGATGGTTTTGCCGGTGACAAGCCGGGTTGTTTCCGCCGTAATGTGTCCTGGCGACGGGGCGGTTTGCCGCGCCTGCGCCGTGTGTTGCTCGCGAGAAACTAAATAAGCCGTTCCGCCGGTTGCGGTAAGGGCGGCAAGGGCGATAACAACGGCGTTGCGGGGCGCAACCGCAAGTTTGGGACGAGACATGGAATCCTCAAATAGAACCGGGAAAAGAATTTGTACGCTTATGATAGTTCGTCAAGTTTAAGACAGTGTTAAGGGCATCACGCTTGTGGGACGGACTCCGCATCGTACTGGGGGCGCGTATTAGCGATTACCTTATTTAACCAACTGTTATTTGGGAACAACGTAAAGCGCGTGATGTTTTGCGCTAACCCGGTTCATTGAATCTATGCCAACCCTGCTTGAGGATATAACGTCACGTGACCCGCAACGGATATGGGCGAGTTCCGGCGCTATCATCCATTTGCGCGATCCTAATGAACTAAGCGCGCTCGCCGACGCACTGCCGGAAATCAAACAAAAAACGCAAGGGATTGCGCTGGGCGGGGCTTTGATTCCTAACAGTGTGCATTTAAATTTCGCCATCCGCACACTGGAATTTTACCAGGCGCAAGGCGGTTGTTTGTGTACGCTGTATCCCGAATACCTCTTGTTCGCCCCCCGGAAAGAAGAAGAACAGGGCAACGTCCGCATTGTCAGCGCCGATTATGATGCGGAGCAGTGGATGGCGACCTATGTCTGCGAATGTGCGGTATGCGGGCGCGTCTTCCAGGTCGAGCAGGGTGAGTACCACTACACCTGGTGGAGTTGGAAAGTGGCGGGGCTGTAACTTCCTACCGCGTTTCACCGGTAAAAAATCGCCTGCGCCTCGATGATCTGCCGGGCCGGGTTGCCGTCCACCGGCGCGTTATTGATGTATGGCTCGATCTCGTAACGTAGCGTCGCCGTGCCGCCCGCGCCGGTACGTAGCGCGTCCGTGATGTCCACGGTCCACGGGTCAACCACGGTTCCCGGTCCCCAGCCCGCGCGGTCGTACTTCCACGTTCCCCCTTGCGGGCGGCACGGGTTCAGGTAGTTGTCGGTTTTCCACAGCGTATCCGACCACGCGCAGCTGCCGACGCGCAACCTGCGCCACAGGGGAAGAAACTCGGCGGCGTTATCCGTGTTAGGGGCCTGCCCGTGACCGGTGACGACCATACGCACGGCGACATGACGCGAATTACGGTCTATTGCAAGCGGGCGCGGCGGCACGGCTTGCTCCACGGGGTTGTCCGCGCGTCCCAGAACGGCGACCGTGTTCCACAGATTCACCACCTTGTACGGTGTGCGGCCCCGAGGAAGCGCGCCGGGGTAGAAATCGAAATCCACGCTGGTCAACCAGCCCGCGCCGTACGTTTCGCAGACGATCTCCATCTTGCGGATTCCGGTCAGGAGCGGGAGCAAGTCGGTAACATCGGCGGTCCAGGTATACGCGCGCTTGTACGGCGTCATATAGCGCAAGATCTCGAAACGCTCGCCGCGCTCGTCGTACAGGTAGACGGCCCCGATCCGGTCCCACGGGTCCAAACCGGCGGGCGTCGGCGCGAGCGTGAGCGTGCAAACCACGCGTCCCACGGCAGGGCGAATCGCGCCCAAAGCCGGGAATGCGACCCGGTCCGCTGTGATGCGGTGATGATCTTTGTTGTTAAGGGCGTTGTCGAACGCCCGGACGCGGACAGGCGAAGCGGGGTGTGTCGGTATACTGCGGCCCGACCACGCGGGTTGCACATTTCGTACATCAGCGTCGCCGCCGGTTCGCACAACCGAATCCGTGAAGCGCACGACGCCCGGCACGAAATAACGGTCGTACACCGCGACGCCGTTCACCTCTACGGTTATCTCCGCACCGCCGGTGACATACGCGACCTCGAAGCGCACCGTATGACCCGACCGTTCTTTCAGTTCCACCGGGCAGATTCGGTTCGCGACCTCGACGCCGTTCCAGTGAAGCGATATTTCGCGCTCGGGACGACCTTCGATATTGCCGTTGCTGTCGAACGGGTTTTTGGTCGGCGGGTTCTGCGTATCGAAGCCGACCGCGAGCGCGCCCGCGATATTTGGCTCGGTCCAGTCCGGCGGCGATCCCGCCGTTTTTGCGGTGAACAGCACGCCGTAGCCGGGCGACGCGGCGTGCAGGGTCGCCGTCCAGGTTGCCGTGAACCGCTCACGAATCCGCTCCGCCGCCGCCGCTCGCGCCGCGCCGCCGATCACCCCGCACAAACAAACAAGCAGAACGCCCACGATGCCAAGAACGCGCCGTTGTCGCGGTGTCACTGCGCGTTTTTCCGCGAGGCGAACAAAAGGTATGCGACCACCACCGGGTCTGTCGTGCTGATGGATGCGATTCGATCCACCACGCGCGACAAACCGCGCTCGGTTTGCTCATCGGGCTTGGTATCGCCATCCGGGTAAAGCGTGTCCATCGCCTCGGACAGAACCGCAAGAACGGCGGATAGATACCGCGCGCGGCCGGTGGGCAAGCCGCGAAACTCCGAGGCGGCCCACATCCGGGACGCCCGGTCGTACACCTCGTCCCATGTGGACGCTGATTTCGCTTCCTGCACGCGCTGGGTGACAACCTGCTGGGTTTTAGCGAGCGCGACGGCCTCGCGCTTTTTGACGTACTCCCAGTCGGAAACGTCGGTCCCGTCGATAATTCGGAGGCGGAGCGACGGCGCGCCGGTTACTTCCTGAGCGGCGCGCTCCATCGCCATTCGGTTCTCGCCCGCGTTCACCTGACCGGACGCTTGCCCGTCGCCGCCCGCGCGCAAGCCGACCACAAAATCATCGCCGTCCCATACTACCGGGACGGTTTGCTCCAACGCCCGCCACAGCGGGGGGTGCATCACGGTTTGCTTCACGCGGTCCACGGTCCGCTCCCACACCTGCGCCGTTCGCGCCGCATCCTGAACTGCCATTAATTAGCTTCGCCTTGCTTCTTCAAAAATAGACCGTTCTAATTATCGGCAGTTTCGGTTCCCGATGCAAGCGCCCCGTTAAACGTCGCAACGTTAGTTCGGCCCGTCAAAGCTGATTTTGCGGCGGTCGCTCGCGTTTAGTTTGGGAATTTCCACCCTGTCGCCTTTTTGGAGACCGGAGACGATTTGAACGTTCGCGTCGGTTTTGAGGCCCACCGTCACGCGCCGCGTTTCCTTTTTGCGAGCGTCGCCGGTTCCCGTGACCACGGTTACCTCGCCGCCTGACGGGACTGCTTCGGCGGGCAGGAGCAGAACGCCGGATCGGCGGTTCAGCACAATTGCGGCGGCGGCGGTCATACCGGGACGCAGTTTGCGGTTACGCTCCAAAACGGCGATTTTCACCTCGAAGCGGACCACGCCGTTTTGCGCGGCTTGTCCGCCGCTTGCGGTTTGGCGCTCGCTTTGCGAGGACGGCGCAATCGCGGCGACCCGCCCGTGCAGGACCTTTTCCGGCACGCCGTCCACGGTAATCTCCACCGGCATGCCGACGCGAACGCGCGCGACATCCACCTCGTTCAGGTTCACGCGTACCTGCATTTTCGACAGGTCCGCAATCGTGACCAGCGCGGCCCCCTGCGCGAAACCCGCCGTCGCCGAGGCGACCAGCTCGCCTTCTTCCAGAAACTTGCCCGTAATCTCGCCGCCAATCGGCGCGATAATGCGCGTTTCGGTAAGTTGCACGCTTTGCTGGGCGAGTTGATTCTCGATTTGTCGCACATCGGCCTGCGCGCGTTCCACATCGCGAAGGCGTAACTGCGACGATTGCGCGTTGGCGCGCTCGCTTTGGAGCGCGACCTCAGCGGTGTAAACCGAGGCGCGCGCGGCCTCGACATCCTCGCGGCGCGTTCCTTCCTTGAGAAGCGCGACGCGCTCTTTGGCGGAATCCAAATCCGCGACCGCAAGCGAGAGATTGGTTTGGGCGGTGTCGGCGTCGGTTTGCGCGACAAACCCTTTAGCGACCAGGGCTTGACGACGCGCGAGCGACCGGCGCGCATCCAAAACCTGCGCCTCGGAGCGGCGGACGCTCGCCTCTGCCTGCTGAACATCCTGCGAACGAGTAGGGGCGGCGGTTTGTTTCAGCCGCGCCCGCGCCTCGGCAAGACTCGCTTCCGCCCGCGCGATGGCGAGCGCGTTTTGGCGAATGGTCAGGCGGTAGTTGTCTTGCGCCTGCATCAAGCCGGCCCGCGATGCGGCGAGTTGCGCTTTAACGCCTTCAACCTGCCGTGTGACCTCGGTCGGGTCCACCACCGCGATCAGCGCGCCCGCAGAGACCGTGTCGCCTTCTTTGACATAAATGCGCTGAACGCGACCACCCACGCGCGATTTGACATCCACTTTGGTGACCGGCTCAAGGGTTCCTGTTTCGGACACCTTGACCGCGATCTCGCCGGTCGTCACCGTCGCCGTTCGGCCAATATCCGTTTTGGGACGGGCGCGGGCGCGCAGTTTGCCCATGCCCCACCAACCCAGCCCCGCGACCAGAACCACGGCGATAATCCAGCGTACAATTTTACGATTCAACGAGCCTCCACGGCGAACGCCCGCAGATCGGGGCCGCCCATAGATAAGGACAAGCGAGGGAGCGGTTTGGTTGCGGGTTCAGGAGGAGGAATTAAGTTTGTGCGTCACCAACCGCGTTCGTGACCAATAAATTGTTCGTACGTGACCAGATACTTACCCGTCCACAGCGCGATAAGCGTCACGATAAGAAGCGTGTTGATGGCTGTTAACGCCCTGGTCGTCGTTTTTCCCTTCGGACCGCTCGACATCGTGAGCACGAATGCGGTGACCAGGCTCACGCCGTAGCAAACAAGCATCTCCCGGAAAAAACCGGCGTCAACGTGGTTGACGTACCTCTTCCAGTGATAGGAATTTGCCAGGTACACGCGGTAGCCAACATTAGCGAAGAGCAATAGCATTTCCATGGCAAGTGCGCCGAGGCTAATAACCGAGACAATCCGTTTCAAAACACGTTTGCTTCGCATAGACGCATTCTCGGGGCGCACGAACTACTTTTTGTGCCGTCGGTACAGCTCGACCAGTCCGGGCGGAAGGCGGAACTCCATATCCTCTTTTTGCAAAACGAACTCCTCAACATCGGTCGCGCCGCGCCGTTGCAACTCGGCGACAACCCCTTGAACCACGTCTTCCGGGGCCGACGCTCCCGCCGTGACGCCGACGACCTTTGCGCCGTCCGTCATCGCATCGGTGATGTTTTCCGCGCCGTCAATAAGGAACGCCCGTGCGCCGTGCATCTCGGCGACCTGCCGGAGTGAGCGCGAGTTGGACGAGGTTATCGAGCCAACCACAAAAATCGTATCCGCGCGTTTGGCGAGCGCCTTGACCGCGTCCTGCCGGTTCTGGGTCGCGTAGCAAATATCATCGGTCGGCGGCATTTCCATACGCGGGAACCGGCGCTTGAGCGCGTCCACGATCCCCTGCGTTTCGTCAATGGACAGCGTGGTTTGCGTCAGGAAGATTAGCTTGTCTTCGGGCGGATTGGGAAGAGCGTCCACCTCGGCCACTTCGGTGACCAGATGCAGTCGCCCCGGCGCCTCGCCGAGCGTCCCCTCGGTTTCGACATGACCG
>CAXUMS010000021.1:4072-27949 GCA_964252165.1 uncultured Armatimonadaceae bacterium | reverse complement strand
ACCGCGATGCCCGATATAGAAAATGCCGTAGCCGCGTTTCAGGTACTTATGCACCTCCAGGTGAATCTTGGTGACAAGCGGGCAGGTCGCATCCAGCACATTCAAGCCGCGCGCGGTCGCCTCCTCGCGCACGGCGGGGGAAACGCCATGCGCGGAAAAAATAAGGTTCGCTCCGGTCGGAACGTCGGCTAAATCGTCCGTGAATATCGCGCCCGCGTCCCTTAGTCTGCGGACGACATGCTCGTTGTGAATTATCTCATGACGAACATAGATCGGCGCGCCATACACAGCGAGCGCCATCTCCACTATCTCAATCGCCCGGTCTACGCCCGCGCAAAATCCGCGCGGGGCCGCAAGCAGTACACGCATTGTGATTCGCCTTTTCCTTTGTTTTATTGTATCGCTTGCAGAAGAAACAGCGGATTTTAACCGCAAAGACGCAAAGAACTCAAAGTTCAGAAAAGAATTTAGAAAGAAGATAAAGCAAAGAGCGAGATCTTCCGTTGTTTTCTTTTCTACTCTGAACTTTGAGTTCTTGGCGCCTTTGCGGTTAGATCCTCTTCAATGCCTCGCGGCCCGCGCGGGCGCGGGCCGCGGCTTCGTCCGGGGTGGGCGCAAGAACCGTGATGTGGCCCATTTTGCGACCGGGGCGCGCGGCGGATTTGCCGTACAGGTGCAAGTGGGCGCCGGGATGGGCGAGCAACGCGGGGAAGCGGGGCGGGGCGTCCGAGAGCCACAAGTCGCCTAAAAGGTTGACCATCGCGGCGGATTGATGGTAACCGGTTGCGCCCAGCGGCAGGTTGCAGACGGCTCGGAGTTGTTGCTCGAACTGGCTGGTCTGGCACGCTTCAATAGTCAAATGACCGGAGTTGTGCGGGCGTGGGGCGATCTCATTGACGATAACCTCGCCGGTTGCGGTCACGAACATCTCGACGCACAAAACGCCGACCGCATTCAGTGCGTCCGCGATCTCGCGCGCGACCTCAATGGCGCGGCGTGCGACAAACGGCGGCACAAGGCCGGGCGCAACGGACACATCCAGGATGTGGTTTTTGTGCGCGTTCTCGATAACGCCAAAATGAGCGAACGCGCCATCCGCGCCGCGCGCGGCGGTGACGGAAATTTCAAGTTCAAAATCAACAAACGCTTCCAGCACGGCCTCGCCGCCGCCGAGCGCGCTCCATGCCATTTCGGCGTCGTCCGGCGTGTTGAGACGGGTTTGACCTTTTCCATCGTAGCCGAACCCGGCGGTTTTCAAGATGGACGGACAGCCGATGGCGGCGATGGCGTCATGCAGTTCCGCAAGGGACGTCACCAGCGCGAAGGGCGCGATGGGCAAGCCATGATTTTGAAGAAACGACTTTTCGCGGACGCGGTTCTGCGCGATATGCAGAACGCCCATGCCGGGGCGCACCGGGGCGAACTGCGCAGCGGCGTTTGCGGCGGCGGCGGAAACGTTCTCGAACTCGAACGTGACAACGTCTACCGATTTTGCGAACGCCGTTACCGCATCAACATCGTCGTAGGCGGCGATGGTTTCACTGTCCGCGATCTGCCCGGCGGGGGAGCCGGTTTCCGGGCCGAAAGCATGAAGGCGGTAGCCCATGCGCCGCGCGACGAAGGCGAGCATCCGCCCCAATTGTCCATTTCCCAAAACGCCCACGGTTGCGCCGGGAAGTAAAACTTTAGAATCGAGCATAAAGGGTAAGGCTATTCCGTTTCGAGAGGGGGAAGTTCATCGGTTAAAACGCGCGCGGTTTGGTCGGCGCGAAAGCGGCGCAGGGCGTCGCGGAGCGGCGGGCGGGAGTTGGCTAAGATCGCGATGGCGAGCAGGGCGGCATTGATCGCGCCCGCTTTGCCGATAGCCATGGTTCCGACCGGAACGCCGCCCGGCATCTGCGCAATAGACAAAAGCGAATCCATCCCCTTCAGCGCGTGCGACTCTACCGGAACGCCCAGAACGGGAAGTATCGTGTACGCCGCCGCCATACCGGGCAAATGTGCCGCCCCGCCCGCGCCCGCAATAATAACCTCAAGCCCGCGCGCTTCCGCTTCGCCCGCATACGTTGCGAGAAGAGCGGGCGTTCGGTGCGCCGAAACGATCCGGGCCTCGTATGGGGCGCCCAAAGCGCGGAGCGTGGAGACAGCGTGGCGCATCGTCTCCCAGTCCGACTTGCTGCCCATTATCACGCCAACCAGCGGGGAAGCGTGATCAACCGCTTCGTTTTCAGTATTATCGGGATTAACAACCATAGCGCTTCAAGCAAGCAAGCCCGCTCATGATCTGGATTCTACCATTGTAAACGCGTTCTATAGTTTAACGTCATACTGTTGCAAGAACGATTTTGGTAGATGGGCATCGCGACCTTGTTCCCGTAGTACGTTACACAAGGAAGCGGACGGGGAACAAGTAGCGTGGAGGCAAAAAAAAATGCTCAAAAAAGACGCCCATACCACGGTAGATGAGGCTTCTAATACCGATGATTTCGACCGCGACCTGCATGACGCCAACCGGACTGGCGGGGCGGATCAGCGCACCTACACGGCGTACGATGTAAAAGAATTGCATGCGGCGATGCCCGACTTTGACAACGATGAACTAAAGCGCATCCCTGTTTTGGCGCACGGTGAAAAATTAGAGCAAGGCGCGATTTATTTGGATTTGTCCGCTCTTGACAAGGGCGCGTTCACATCTCAGGGTGGTCTTGATGCGCAGGACCCGCACCGCTACGTTCCGAAAAAGTTGTGCGGCTACGAGTTGTGGAACAAGTTGGCCGGCGAAACGCATTAACGCCAAACTTTAGGATCGAGAACAAGGCGCCCCGCAAATGCGGGGCGCCTTTTCTTTATTTACTCGGTTAATCAGGGAAAATTTGCGCGGTTGGTTGCGGAAGGTCAAAAGTGTCCAGCGTTTTTCCATCCGCGTAAACAACGGTTGTCGTCCGCTCGCCGACCCCGATGGTCGCGGGCAACCCGTTCGCTGTCCCGGTAAGCGTTCCGGTCCCGGTTCCGCCCGGCCCGTAGGTGACGCGAACCGTGATAACGTCACCGCTGAACGTGTATGTTCCCCGCCGCTCGCCGCTCCGGTCGGGGCGGCGAACGACGCGCGATACGCTTGAACTTGTCGTCTTACTATCACCCCGGAGCTCGAAACGGTCCGTGGTCCCGTTCCGCTCGACCCGTCCTGTCCCGTCCCGCTCGACCGTCCCCTCCAGCTTGATCGTCAGCCCGGAGAATGGCCCGTCGCTCGATTCGCGTGTTGCCGAACGCAGATCGCGCGTTACCTGATAGAAATAACTAAAACGGTACGTTTGGTCCGTGCGCCGCTCGAATAAAGCGTTTCCTTTTGTCCCTCGAAGCGCGCCGAGGTTTACGCTCGTATTGGTTTGGTACGCCGAAGCGAAATCTTCCTTCGCGTCCACAGGCCGACCCGCCGCTCCGCCCGCCGCTTCTATTCGGGCGGCATCCAAGTAAAATTGCGACCTTCGCCCTCCACCGCTCGCGTATCGAGTTACGTACAAACCAAGCGCCTTATCATATTCCGGTCCGGTTCCATCCGGCGCCGTTTCGCTACTCAATAGGGGAACAAGCGTCCGCAACGGCGTGAGTTCATCTTCGGTTCCTTGCAACTCTGGCGCGGGGTCGGTGACAATACGCGCGACCGCCGCCCGCAAGCCGCTCGACGGTTCGTCCCGCCCGACAACCTGCTGGCCGTTCTGGTCTATAAACGTGCCGGATCCGCCGCCGCAACCGGCTAGCATGAACGATGCGCCCGTAACAGCCGTTGCAAACCCGTTCCGAATTCCGCGCCGCTTCCCGTTATTTCTTCTCGTTTTCATGCAACCCGCCTCGCTTCATAAACGTATCATAAAATATAAGTTGTTCGGCGTTTGCTGTTTGCCCTGCATTAAATTTTGTCACCGTCGTTTGACACAACGGCGTTGCGCCCGCATAATATCCGTTACCTGCTTATGGCCGCCAACATTGATTCTATTCTGCAAAAGGTGAAGCGGTACAACCCGCACGTGGACGCCGCCTTGTTGCGCCGCGCGCACGACTACGCCACGTTGAAGCACGAAGGGCAGTTCCGGCGTACGGGCGAGCCGTACATCAAGCACCCCATCGAGGTCGTGGACATCCTCGCCGGGCTTGAAATGGACACGCCTTCGCTTGCCGCCGGGTTCCTCCACGATGTGATCGAGGATTGCGGCGTTTCCCGAGAAGAGCTTGCCGCCGAGTTCGACGATGAAATCGCCGGTTTGGTAGACGGCGTTACCAAACTCAAACTCGCCGATTTTGAGCGTCGTTCTAACGAGGTCGAAGGGGCCGCTACGCCGCCGCTTCCCGTGGAAAAGCCGGACAGCGATAAACCGTTAGATCCGCGCCGAAAGAAACGACTGGAAAACACCAAGTCGGCGGAAAACCTGCGTAAGATTTTGCTCGCGATGGCGCGCGATTTTCGGGTGATGGTGATTAAACTTGGAGACCGTTTGCACAATATGCGAACGTTGCAAGGGTTGCCCGAAGATCGCCGTAAACGCGTCGCGCAGGAAACGATGCAGATTTTCGCCCCGCTCGCGCACCGCTTGGGCATCTGGCAGGTCAAGTGGCTTTTAGAGGATTTGGCGTTCAAGCACCTGTACCCGGAAGAATATCAGGATGTCACCGAAAAGGTCGCCCGAACACGCCGCGAACGCGAAAAAGATATCGCCGACGCCATATTTCGATTGCGGGAAGCGTTCGCCCGCGCCGGTTTGGAGGCGGAGATTCAGGGACGGCCCAAACACCTTTGGAGCATCCGCAACAAAATGCGGAAGGACGAACTGGACTTCAACGACATCTACGATCTCATCGCGCTTCGCGTGATTGTCGGGGAGCGGGGACGCGACGGCGAGGCGCCGGACGATGCGAAGGCGCGCGAGCGGCGCGCGGTGGGCGATTGCTACGCCGCCCTCGGTACGGTTCACGAGTTGTACCTGCCGATTCCGGGCAAGTTCGATGACTATATCGCCAAAACCAAGTCGAACCTATACCAATCGCTTCATACCAAAGTGTACGGGCCGCGCGGCGAGCCGCTCGAAATACAAATTCGCACGTGGGAGATGCACCGCATCGCCGAATTCGGGGTTGCGGCGCACTGGGCGTACAAAGAGAAAGGCGAGGCCGCCCGCGCCAATGCCGACTTCGACCGAAAAATGACGTTTTTGCGTCAACAGTTGTTCGATTGGCAACAAGACGCCAAAGACTCGTCGGAGTTTCTGCGCTCGGTCGTGTCCGACCTATTCACGGACCAGGTGTTCGTGTTCACCCCGAAAGGCGATGTCATTGACCTGCCCGCAGGCGCGACGCCGATAGATTTCGCCTACCGGATCCACTCCGATGTCGGCGAACACTGCGTCGCCGCAAAGGTGAACGGCAAGATCGTGCCGCTCGCGTATCAGTTCAAAAATGGCGATATTGCAAGCATTGTCACGCGCCCCCAGGCGAATCCGTCGCTGGACTGGCTTGCGCTCGCCAAATCGTCGCACGCCCGAAGCAAAATCAAGGCGCACTTCCGCAAACTGCGCTACGGGGAAAACCTGATCCGGGGCCGTGAGATGCTTCTGGAGGAACTTTCCCGCTTGAGTCTGCACACCGAAGTGCTGCGCGACGCCAAGCGGATGCTACCGATCGCGCAAGCGTTAAACAAAGAAACGGTTGACGATCTTTTCGCCGCCGTCGGTTTCGGCGATACCGCGCTTGGCGTGGTCGTGAACCGCTTGCGCGTCGACGCGATTCCAAGCGGCGATGAAAGCGAGATCAAGGCGCGGCGTCCTGGCAACCAAGGCAAACTCTCCATCGCGCCGGGCGGCGTGGACGGTGTGGCTATTTCGCGGGCCAAGTGTTGCCTTGCATTGCCCGGCGACCATGTAGTCGGCTACGTGTCGCGGGGCAAGGGAATGGTTCTGCACCGGGAAGGTTGTCCCAATGTGACCAACTGGCGCCAGCATGAGCCGGAGCGCCTGGTGGATGTGGACTGGCAAATCGGGGACGGCGCGCGCTTCGAGACCGGCATTGTCATGGAAACGCTCGACCGCGTCGGTCTTCTGCGCGATGTGACCGAGGTTTTCTCGGAAAACCGCACGTTTATCAACGGTATCAACACGCACTCCAACAAAGGGACGGGAACCGCAATCCTTCGCATGGACTTCGACAGCGCGTCGGTGGAACACGTGGACGGCCTTATCCGCCGCTTAAGCTCACTTGGCGACCTTCTATCGGTTCACCGCTTGGGCGTCGGAGCCGAGGAGCGCGCCGCCCCGTCGCCATCGCCGTAGTGGAAGATCAAGATTTTCACCGCAAAGGCGCAAAGAACTCAAAGTTCAGAAAAGAAGATAAAGAGCAAAAAGATAGAACTTGCTTTAACTTCTCTGAACTTTGAGTTCTTTGCGCCTTTGCGGTGAAAATCTTAACTCTTAAACCGTCAGGTCAATCTTTTCGTTGTCGCCAGGCTGGGCCGTTTTACCGGTAAGGGTAGATTTAACCAATCCGTACAGATGCGCCATCGTGCTGGACGGCGAATCCCAATATTCCGCCTTGTCAACTGTCACCTTGAGAAGCGCGATGTCCGGCTCGTCGGTTCCTTTGGGAAACCAAACCTTGAGTTCCGGCTTCCACAATTCCTTGATTTTGGCCTTATCCTGTACAATCGTCGCGGTCCCGGACATCGAAACGTAGTTTTGTTTTTCCGGCTGGGCGAAACTCGCGTTCACCTGCGGTTGCCTCTCAACCTCCTCGACCTTGTGCGACGATGCGTACGTGAAAAACCACAGGTCGCCATCGAACTCGACCTCGCCATTGGTACTCATAGGACGACTGCGGAGCGTTCCATCGCTTGTGTCCACGGTGGTCAGCATTGCAATATCTATTCCCTTGACCAAATCGCGCAGTTTGGCGATGGCCTCATCGTGGGGCAGGGGAGCCTTTGCGTTATCAATTGCCATGTTGGTATTTAAAACCTTTCCGATTTCTCATACCCGTTTCCTTCGTTGGTTATAATAGGTGGAAAAATAAAGGCAGAAAAATACTTGACAAGTTAGAAGTTATTGGTAATACTGTGCTATCGCTTCAACGATGGGCGTTAAAACAGGGCATAGTGGCGCCTGGAATTGGTTACTTGGGCCAGCAGTTCCCCTTTGTACTGCTTTTTCTTCTTTTCATAGGAAGGACCATGCCCTTATGAAGCGATTAGCTTCTTTTAACTTGGCTCGCGTTGCTGTTGCGGCGGCTCCGGTCTTCGCCCTCGGCGCGCTTTTCGCCACCGTCCCTACACCCGTTCGCGCCGCTAATTTCACGGTCAACTTTGGCACGCTCAATGTTACCGCTCCGAACTTTAACAGCCTCGCAATAACCGGGGTTCCTGCTAACACGCCTGGTTTTACGTGGAGCCAGTACGCGGTGAATGTAGATTGGGCATCCGTCTCTGGTAGCCCCTACTCAAACGAGGCCCGCATCGCCTTCTCTGCGAATGCCGCTCCTGGTAACGACGTCACACCTCCGTCCGGCGCGGGGGCGTACACAGGACAATCGCCAGCCGCAACCGGTTCTCTTGCAAGTGGTGTAGCGACCAACTTATCCTTCACGGGTTCCTTTCTCACCCCGTATACGAGCGGAAATCCACTTAACTTTTGGTATCGCCAAACCTATAGCACGAGCGTAGCGACTTGGTCCAACGTTTCTGTAACGCTTAAAGAGGCAACCACCGCTTCGTACTCCGGTGACACGACTGCCGCTCCGACATGGACCCGCCCGAATGCAAATGGGGTTCTCGCCCCCACCGCATTGAGTACCACCGCAACCGCAACGTCATTTACCGTTCAGCCGTTCACGGTTCCTACAGCGGGGACTTATGACATCTTCAGCACAGTAGGAACGCCTGTATGGGACAACTACACGTTTTTGTACTCCGGCTCGTTCGATTCGACTCAACCTTTGATCAACTGTCTCATCGGCAACGATGACTTTAGCGGAACAACAACTTCCGGCTTTACAAAGGCGTTGACGGCGGGTACGCAGTACTATCTGGTAACGACGGGCTACAGCGATACCGCATTTGGAGCGTACTCAAACTCGATCACCGGGCCAGGCCAGGCCTCGCTTGGAGCCGCCGCTGTGCCGGAGCCGGGAACGCTCGCGCTTCTCGTACCGGGCTTGGGCGCGCTTGTCGGAGGCGTCGTGATCCGCCGCCGCAAGCGTTCCGCCGCCGCGTAAACGGCGTAAGCGGAACAAACGCAATCCAAAACAAGAACGCGGCGACCGAAACTTTTCGGTCGCCGCGTTTTTGTTTGAACCGCGTTACAATAACGACAGCGGAGAACGACGCTCCGCAACATACGCCATGCCTGTTCTTCAATTCCCAAGCCCGCAGGACGCCGACGAGAACGGCGTAGTCGCGTGGGGCGGCGATTTGCATCCGGACACGCTCCGCCTCGCGTACCGACAGGGTATTTTCCCGTGGCCCCATGAGGGTCTACCGCTTTTGTGGTTCTGCCCGGACCCACGCGCGATTTTACCCTTCGACCGGCTTCACATTCCCGCCTCGCTTGCTCGTAACCGGCGGCGGTTATTGGAGCAAGGCTACACCGTTTCCATTGACCGCGCGTTTCATGGCGTGGTTCGGGGATGCCGAAACGCGTTCCGTCCCGGCCAAAGCGGAACGTGGATCACGCCGGAAATCGAGCGCGCTTATGGGCGGTTGCACCGCGACAACGGCGCGCACAGCGCGGAAACGTGGGATGCGGGCGGTAATCTTGTGGGCGGCGTTTACGGCGTGGACGAGGGCGGAACGTTTTGCGGCGAAAGTATGTTCTTCACGCGCCCCTACGCATCCAAACTCGCGCTTCTGCACCTTATTGAGCATTTGCAAAGCCGGGGCGCGGAATGGATGGATATTCAAATGATGACGCCGCATATGCAGGCGCTGGGAGCCATCGAGGTAAGCCGCGACGATTTCCTTGCGCGCCTCGAAGCCGCCCAGGCGCGGGGCTTACAACTGTTCCCGTAAACGAAAACGGGCGGATAAATAAATCCGCCCGCTTTTGGTAAATTCACGCCACTCGCTAAACCGGTTGTAGGGCTTCCAGTTCCTCGTAACGCTCGTACAAACGCCCCACCGCTTCTTTTTGCGCGTTCAGGGCCGCCCAGGTTTCCTGAAGTTTCGCGGCATCGGTCGCGACAGCAGGGCTTGCGAGAAGAACCTGCAACTCGTCGGTTTTCGATTCCGCTTGCGCGATCTTCTCCTCGAGTTGCGCCCACTCCTTGCGCTCCGCCCCGGTAAGGGCGCGGCGCGGCGCGGCAGGCGCGACAGCAGGGGCGGTCTTCGCCGGTGCGGGCGTGGGCGGGGCGGGAAGCGAGCGCATCGCCCGCGCTTCCTCCTCAACCGACGTTTCCCACTGCGCGTAATCCGCGAAGTAGCGCGACTTGCCCGTTTCGCCGCCTTCGAGAACCAACACCTCGGTAGAAACGGCGTCCAGAAGATACCGGTCGTGGCTGACCAGAATTAATGCGCCCGGAAACTCCGTCAGGCATTCCTCTAACGCTTCGAGGGACGGAATGTCCAAATCGTTGGTCGGCTCGTCGAGTATCAGCACATCGGCGGGACGAAGCATTAAATTTGCAATCAAAATACGCGCTTGTTCGCCGCCCGACAAGAAGGACACCTGCGACGCCAACTGTTCCTTGCGGAAGCCGAACCGCTTCGCCCACGACGAAACATGGATGGTGGAGCCGTTGTACAAAACACTGTCGCTGGTCGGAGCGAGCGCGTCTTTCAGCGTCAGCGACCGGTCCAACTGCGCTCGTCCTTGATCGAACCACACGATGCGAAGGCCGTCCGCGCGCTTGATCGTTCCCGCATCCGGCTCGATATCGCCGGTCAAACAGCGCAAAAGCGTGGTTTTCCCGCTACCGTTCGGCCCGATCAGCCCCAAACGGCGGCGCGGCGACAGCGTCACGTCCAAATGCGAAAACAGCGTCCGACCGCCCCGCACGGCTTCAAGCCCTTTGGCCGCGATCATTTCTTTGGTGCGCCGGTCCGACGCCTGGAACGCGATACCGACCCCGCCGCTTCCCGAGTTGTTGCGTTGCTTGACCTCGGCAAGGTCCTGAATCAGTTCGCCCGCCGATTCGATGCGTCCTTTGGCCTTTGTGGTCCGCGCCCGCGCGCCTCGTTGCAGCCACGCAATCTCGACGCGCACTTTGGACGCGAGCGCGACCTGTTGGTGCGCCTGCCCGGCCCGGTATTCTTCGCGGCGGGTGAGGAAGTTGGTGTACGAGCCGATCGCACTGAGATACCCATCGGCGTAAACCGGGTTCAGTTCAACCATGCGGCTCGAAACATTCTCCAGAAAATAACGGTCGTGGGTAATCACCGCGAACGCCCACGGCGCGGAGTTGAGCATTTCTTCGAGCCACAAAACGCCGCCCAAATCCAAATGGTTGGTTGGTTCGTCCAAGAAAAGGAGTTCCGGCTCGCGGATCACCTCGCGCATAATGGACAGTCGCTTGCGCCACCCGCCGGACAGCGTATCCACCGCCTGCTCGCGGCGGTCGTCCAGACTTGCGGACGCGAGCGCGATCTCGACCCGCATTTGCGCTTCCATCTCGTCGGCGTTCTCGTGGGCGATAGCGGCAGCGAGAACGCCCTCAACCGTTGCGCCTTTGGCAAACTCTTCTTCCTGCGGAACATAGCCGATGCGAACGCCGCGCCGCGACGAGACCGTTCCCGCGTCCGGCTTTTCGCGCCCGGCGAGAATTTTGAGAAGCGTGGACTTGCCCGCGCCGTTCGGCCCGATCATGCCGAGCCGTTCCCCTTCTTCGATGCCGAAGGAGATACTTTGAAATAAGGGGCGCGAGCCATACGACTTCGCCAACCCTTGACAGGAAACAAGTACAGACGCCATATACGGTTAGTATATCGCGGCGGGCTTGATCGCAAGACAAAAAAGGCCGAGGCGATAATCGCCCCGGCCTTTTATCGTACAACCCTATAAACGAACTAAACGCCCGCCGCGCTCCGACGCAACATATCGGCGGCGTCTCCGGGGCGTTGCGCTTCGTAGCCTTTGAGCGGCGTGATTTGCGTGTGGATGGCGTCCAAGAAGTCCGAGGGGAACGGGAAAAACGCCTCCTCCACCTCATCGGGCGGCGTGATCCAGTTGCGTGCGCCGATCACGACTGGCGGCGCGTCCAGATAATCGAACGCGAGTTGCGTGATTTTCGACGCGAGCGTCTGTGTAAATCCCCCACGCTCGCACGCATCCGAGGCAAGCAAGATCCGCCCGGTTTTCTTGACGCTCTCCAAAACTGGCGCGTAATCGAACGGGACAAGCGAGCGGGCGTCAATCACCTCGGCGGATAGGCCATACCGCTCTTGAAGCGTTTCCGCTACCTCTAACGCTCGGTACAGCGTCGCGCCGATGGTGAGGATCGTTATATCCGATCCTTCGCGCTTGATATCCGGCGCGCCCATCGGCACCTCATAGTAATTTTCCGGCACGCCTTCGGTTCCGTGGAATAACTCGGGCTGATCGTACACGCGCTGGGACTCGAAGAAGATCACCGGGTCGGTCCCTGCGAGAGCCGTGTTCATTAAGCCTTTGGCGTCATACGGCGTCACGGGGAAAACTACCTTCAGGCCCGGAATATGGGCGCACAGCGCGGACCAGTCCTGCGAGTGTTGCGCGCCGTACTTGCTGCCGACCGACACCCGCACGACAACCGGCATCCGCAACATCCCACCACTCATCGCCTGCCACTTGGCGAGCTGGTTAAATACCTCATCGCCCGCGCGCCCCAGGAAGTCGCAGTACATGAGTTCCACCAGAGCGCGACCGCCCGCCAGCGCATAACCCACCGCCGTTCCCACTATCGCGGCCTCGGAGATCGGGCTGTTGAACAAGCGATGGTAGGGAAGGGCCTCTGTCAACCCCCGGTACACGGCGAACGCCCCGCCCCAGTCGCGGTTTTCCTCGCCGTACGCGATGAGCGTGGAATCCTTGTAGAAGCGGTGCAGAACCGCTTCAAACAAGGCGTCGCGAACGCCGACGCAACGCGTTTTCGGAAGCGTTTCGCCGTTCTCGCCGATGCCCGACCGGGACCGTCCCGCGAGCTGTTTGACGCGCGGGTTTTCGTCGCGCGGCATCAGCACGGCGGGTTCCCGGGCGGGGTCGAGGGACTCGACGCGCTGATTGGAAAACGTCGTCGCCTCCAAAAGCGAGCCGACCGCCCACAAATCGGCGCGCGGCGACGCCTCCAGATCAATCGCCTTCACATACGCGCGCAGAAGGGCGGCGTCTATGTTCTCGAACACGCCGCCGAGTTGCGTCTCATCGGCGACGCCTGAGGCGATCAAGTCGGCCTTGTAGGTGACGAGAGAATCCACGCCCTGCCATTCCTCGACCTCGGACTTTTCGCGGTACGACGACGCATCCGACGGCGAATGGCCGGAGAACCGGTACGTGATCGTGTCCAGCAACACCGGGCCGTCGCCCCGCGCGATAATCTCTTTCTTGCGCTGTATGGCGTCAATCACGGCGAGCGGGTTGAGACCGTCCACGCGCTCGGCGTGCATCTGGTTCGGGGCCAAACCCGCGCCCAGCCGCGCCAAAACGCCGAACCCGCCGGTTTCGCCGACTGGTTGCCCGCCCATGCCGTAGAAGTTATTGACGAAGTTCACAATGAGGGGCAAGCCGCCCCGGACCGATTCATCCCACAGGGTTTTGAACTGCTCCATCGTCGCGAAGCACAACGCTTCCCACGTCGGCCCGCACGATGCCGACGCATCGCCGATATTGCAAATTACCAGGCCGGGTTTCTGATTGACGCGCTTGAACATCGCCGCGCCCACGCTGATATCCGCCGATCCGCCCACAATCGCGTTGTTTGGGTACACGCCAAACGGCGTAAAGAACGCGTGCATAGACCCGCCCATGCCCTTGTTGAAACCCGCCTCGCGCCCGAAAATCTCCGCAAGCGCGCCGTACAGCAAAAAGTCAACCGCAAGCGCCTTCACGCTCGACGTGTCCGCGTCGCGCTCGATCACTTTAAGGGCCGCCCCGTTGTCGTAGTTTTCCATGATCGCCGTCAGGGCGTCATCGGACAACTTCTCGATAGCGGACAGGCTCTTCGCCAATATTTCACCGTGCGAGCGGTGCGAGCCGAAAATGTGGTCGTCCACATCAAGCAGAAACGCCTGCCCAACCGCCGACGCTTCCTGCCCGATGGACAGGTGCGCGGGTCCCCGGTGATCGTAGGGGACGCCAGCATAGCCGCGCTGGGTTTTGACCTCGTTCAGCATGGTCTCGAACGCGCGAATATACGCCATATCGCGGAAAATGCGAACCAGATCCTCCTGTGTATAGCGGTCCAACTCGTCGCCCAGCCGCTTCTGATACTGGTTGACCGGAACCGGATCGAACGTCAGCATATTTGGTTTGCGAACTTCACTGGGGCGTATGGATAAAGACTTGGGCATGACAGAAAATTACCTTTCAAAATAAGCGCGCAAACGCGCGGCGTAAACGGCGCGCTCACGCGGCGGCATCACTTCGCCCCGGCGCGCGTATAAATCATCGTTTGGGAAGCGTGGGTAGACGTGAACGTGGTAATGCCAAACGTCCTGATTACCCGCCGGTTCGTTGTGCTGACGCGTCGAAACCCCAGCGCATCCGTACGCCGTTTTCATAGCCAGCGCGATTTCGCGCGTGACGGCGTGGATGCGCGCCCCGATTTCAACCGGCAAATCGTAGATATTTTCGTGGTGGGCGTTCGGGGTTACCAGAACATGACCGGGCGTCGTCGGCCATTGCTTCGCCCCGATAAACGCCGTCACCGCGTCGTCGCCGTAAACTTTGTCCGCCTGTACCGACAAAACCGCATCGCTTTCCACGCCCGCCGCAAACAAGCAAAACGGGCAAACATAGCCGTCCGGCGCGTGGTTATACATCAGGAAAGCGCGACCTTTGCGCCGGTTGTTATTTCATAGGTGAACGGCGCAATATCGCAAAATTGCACAGTTAGCGCGTCGAAGTCGGCGACAAGAAAACACGGGTCGTGGTCCCACAAAAGCGTTCCCGCATTGATAATGGTAACGGCTTCCAGCGTCCGAATCATTCGTTGGTGCGTGTGACCATTCACTACGAACCGGACGCGTTCGCGGGTCAACTCGTGCCGCCACAAGCCCATCGCCGCCTGCTCGTCGTCGTCGCCCGGATAGATTCCCGCCATATCGTTGTCGCGCAAACCGTGGCAGAGCAGAAGCGGGCCGTGCGGCGTGCCGAACTTGCGGACGGGCGGAAGCGATGCGATAAAAGCGTTTGTCGCAAGGTCGTAGCGCTTGCCGACTTCATTCGCCAGGTTCTCCAGATACCACCGGTCGTGGTTGCCGCGAATGGTCGAAACGCCTGTCGCTTTGAGCAGGCGGCAACATCCCGCCGTATCGCCATCGCCCTGCTTGGCGGGAATATCGCCGGTGCAGAGCAGGGAGTCCAAATGGGGAACTGTGGCGAGGTACGCCAAAGCCGCTTCGAGCGCGCCGCTTTCGCCATGAACATCGCCGATAACGCCGACGCGCCGTATTAGTTCTTGCGTTTCCACTTCCATCGTTGTTACAATAGCGCTTGAAACCGAAAACAGTCAAGCCTTTTTCGCGAACAAAACGCGGATAAACGAAAGAAAGAGCAAAAGATTTATGTTTGTGGAGGAGCGGCGGCGGCGTATTGCGGAACAGGTGCGAGCGCACGGCAAGGCGACCGTGGAGGGGCTTGCCGCTGAATTGGGCGTTTCCGCGCCGACCGTGCGCGCCGACCTTGCCGCGCTGGAAGCGCGCCGCCTGCTCCGGCGGACGCACGGCGGCGCGCTTCCGTGGGGAATATCGCCGCAGGAGCCGCCGTACGCCGAGCGCGCGGTTTCGCAGGCGAGCGAGAAGCGACGTATCGGGCGCGCCGCCGCGCTTTTGGTGGAGCCGGGCGAAACCATTATTTTGGATGCCGGAACCACGACGCATGAAGTCGGCCTCGCGCTCGCCGCGCGCGATCTAAGCGGTGTCACCGTGGTCACCAACGCACTGCCAACCGCCCTCGCCCTGATGGACGCCCCAGGTATTGAGGTGATCGTTATCGGCGGGCAGGCGCAGGCGTCGCGCCGCGCCCTTTTGGGACCGCTCGCCGTGGATTTCCTCGCGCCGATTTGCGCCGACCGCGTGTTCCTTGGCGTGTCCGGCGTTCACGTCGAAAACGGTCTCACTGTCGCCGACTTTGACGCCGTGCAGGTGAAGCGGGCGATGATCGCGCATGCCTTTCAGGTCGTCACCGTCGCCGACAGCGCAAAAATCGGTCGTGCGGCGTTCGCCTGTGTCGGGCCGGTTTCCCTGTCCGCTGTTCTCGTCACCGATAACAGTTTGACCGCCGAAGCGGAAAGCGAATTGCGTGACGCGGGAGTAAGGGAAATCATCCGTTCGGGCTAAGAAAAACCGGTTGACAATTTCGGCGAAATTAGTATATACTTATGTTCAAGCGTTATCCTGTTCCCTCGCTTCGTGTCGTACCGTTCCTCCGCCCATGTTAAACGCCCTGCCCGTTATTGACAAGAAGGACCCGCTCCCGCGCCACGCGCAGGTGCAACGAATCTTGCGCGATCTGATCACGGGTGGGACGCTCAAGCCCGGCGATAAAATCCCCGCCGAACTGCAAATCGCGGACGCGCTCGGCGTGTCGAAAATGACGGTGAACAAGGCGCTCCTTGCGCTGACCGCGGACGGCTTTTTTGTGCGCGAGGTCGGACGCGGCACGTTTGTCGCCAAGCGCGATGATTCCGCCGCTCTTACGCCGCCCGAAGACTTGGCGCGCTGTCCTCGTATCGCCCTTTCCTTTGTCGAGGGCGCACGTAATGTTCTCGAAAGCGATTATTACGGCAACATCTACCGGGGCGTTGCGGACGTTCTACGCGCGCGCGGCGTCGCGGCGGACCTGACGCTTGCGCCCGCCGCAAGCGACTTCCTTCGCGAAGAGGAAAGCGCGCCTTCCGAAGCGCGCTTGATTATTGCGCCGCGCCGGAACAGTGTCGTTTCTATCGAGACGCTGTGGAAGCAAGGCACGCCGGTTCTTGTGGTCGGCGCGTCCTGGCCCGGCATGGCGGTTCCGTCCGTGGACTCCGACAATATCGGCGGCGCGACCGAGGCCGTGCGCCATCTCGTTCTTCACGGACACGAGCGCATCGCGCTGTTGTACGCCGAAAGGGAAACCGCGAACACGCGCGACCGTATCACCGGCTACCGGCGCGCGCTCGCCCAGGCGGATCTTCCGCACAACCCGGACCTTGAGATCGCGGCGGCGCTGGCGTCCGGCGCGGGCGATGACGCCGCCGAAAGATTAACCCGCGTTCTAACCGGCGAAAAACCGGTAACCGCCGTTTTCGCCGCTGGTTATTTGCTCGCGCTGGATACGATGAACATCGTCCGCGAGGCTGGTTTGTCCGTCCCGGACGATGTTTCCGTGGTCGGCTACGATGATCCCATTTCCGCCCAACTAATTCATCCCGCCCTGACCACGATTCGACAACCGCTCTACGACATGGGCCGCCGCGCCGCCGAGGCGTTGCTCGATTTGGTGGAAAGCGGAGACAACATCGTCGCCCGCGCGCCCGCTCGTGAAGTGTTGCCCGCCCAACTGATCGTTCGTCGCTCGTCCGGCCCGGTGGCGCGGGCGCGTCGCGTAATTTGAATTTGTCGAAGGCCAATGAAGACCAATCGCCCGTTGCCAGGAGGAACTGTTGCCATGCGTCGTTTTAACCGCTCCGCTTTTACGCTGATTGAACTACTTGTCGTCATCGCCATCATCGCGATTTTAGCCGCTATATTGTTCCCGGTGTTCGCCCAAGCCCGCGAAAAAGCGCGGCAGGCGACCTGCTTGTCGAACATCCGTCAGGTTGGGACGGCGATGCTAATGTACAGTCAGGATATGGACGAACAGTATCCCATGAGTCAAATGGTCGCTCCGTGTCCGTGGCCCGATATTTGCGGGTCAACGGCGGTAACGGTCACGTATCTGTACATGGTTCAGCCTTACAGCAAGGACAACTTGTATTCGCGTTGTCCCAATGGGCAGGAGGCGGGCGACACCGCAACGGGGAGGCGCGTCGCCAAAGAAGGGCGTATCGGCTATGGGATGGCGATCCCCGTTCCCGGAAGCGCGCAGGCGAACGCATCAGGCTACGCGCTCAACTCGCTCGCTTTGATCAAGAACCCGTCCAACCACGTTCTGGTGGCCGAAGGTATTCCTGATGGTCCGGCAGGGCAAGCCATATATAAAGGCGCGGACAAAGCCTACCAGCCCCACGTTAGCACGCCGTTTCAGGGTCCCGATTACGGTTTGTCAAGCATCGGCGCGGTTGATTATCATCAACGACCGGAAGGGCGACATACCGGTTTAGTATCCACGCTGTTTTGCGATGGTCACGTCAAAGCCTTATCATTTGACAAACTTTATCCGATGAAAGAGGACGTTTGTAAAGCGGGCAACGGACAAGCCTGTAACAGCCTCGCGACCTCGTTAGGCATCACGCCGACATCCCGCCCTGACCTGTGGGAACTTTGGGGTTTGTAAGCGTCGTCTATAGCATATCGCCGTGCGGCGCGAACCCGCGCACTGCACGGTAGAATGGAATTGGAATTCGTATGAAAAACACCCGCCGCGCCTTCACCCTGATAGAACTGCTGATTGTGATCGCCATCATAGCGATTCTCGCCGCGATTTTGTTCCCCGTTTTCGCGCAGGCGCGGGAAAAAGCGCGTCAGACTGTGTGTTTGTCGAACATGAAGCAGATCGGTACGTCCATGATGATGTATACGCAAGACTACGACGAACTGTACCCGGTCAATAACCGCACGTTCCAAAGCTCGTCCAACTACCAGAACTCGTTTACGTACATCACCTGGGTGGGACAACTTCAGGCTTATGCGAAGAACGTGGATATTTTCACCTGCCCGAGCGCGCCGACCGGCGATCTGACCGATTGCAACAACGCGATCGTACTTCCCGGCGTCGGCGGCGCGAACACGACGTACTGCTCGAACGGTAAGTTAGGCCCGGCGACCGGCGATGCGATCAAGGTGCCTATCAGGAACATTGGCGCGAACGAATGGGTGTTTAACCGCGCGGGCGCTTTGTCCTCGGCGGCGTCGCCCGGGTCGAACGAGCCGCAACCGGTCGGCCTCGCCGATGTCGGCAAGCCCGCCGCGCTTCCGATGATCGCGGACTCCCTGTACATTTTGTTTAATCAGGGCGAGCGCATCTACAACGCGAACACGCCGTTCAACGTTACCGCCCCGCAAACCGTGGAGCCGCGTTATGCCCGCCATGTCGGCGGCGCGAATATCGTTTACGGCGATGGTCATGCCAAATGGCACGCGCAAGGCGCGATGAACCTTGACCCCGCCCGCCAAGCCGCGTACCCGTCGTACCTTCAGTTGCAATACAAGATCGCCCTGGTTCCGGTTGCGACCAGCCAGAACGGCGGCCCGCTCATCCCCGCCGATGACCGCTTGAAGTAACCCGTTCCAACAAACCGACGCTACAACGCCCGCCGAAGACAATCTTCAGCGGGCGTTGTAGCGTCACCGTTCACCGAACCGGGCGGCGCGCATAGGAGCAAAGGCAATGCCTATAAGCGTCAGGGCGCAGGCGGAGCAAGCGAGCGCAAACCAATCGCCCCACCGGGTGAACAGCGTGCCGCGTCCGTCGCCCATCGGAACGGGAGCCGTGAGCGCGACCGGCTCATACATTCCCGCCTCGGCAACCACGCGCCCGGACGGCGCAACGATCTGCGACTTGCCGTTGGGATCGGCGCGCACAATCGCGACATGATTCTCGACCGCGCGGAACGGCATAAAGGCGCAATGGAGATCGTGCAGAACCGCGCGCGGCGTGGGCGGGTCGTAGTTGGGAAGCGCGATAATCTGCGCGCCTTTGACAACCGCGTTCCGGACGAGGTCGGTGTAGCACGTATCGAAGCAAATCAGCATTCCGACCGCGCCGATAGGGGATTTGGCGACCGTCGCGCCGGTTCCCGCCTGTATGTTAAGCCGCTCGCCCAGAAACAAGCGGTTCTTGCGGTGGATGGCAAGCGTTTTGCCGGAGGGCGCGACCAGCGCGGCGCAGTTGAACGAAAGCGGCATGGCCCGTTGCTCGAAGCCCGGAACGATATACGCCCCGGTTTCGCGCGCGATCCGGTTGGTGTCATCGGTCGCTTTGTCCGGCTCAAATCCGCTTCCCAGACATTCCTCGGACCAGACCACAAGCCGCGCCCCCTGCGCGACCGCTTTACGCGTGAGGGCGGGGCCGTCCGGCGCGTTTTCGAGCGGCTTGCCGCTGTCGTTCAGCCCGCCCGCATCAATACCATCGTAATCCTGAATCGCCGCGACCGTGAGGGTTCGCCCCCGCTCCGCAAGTGGGGCGGCAATTGTTCCGGCGATGGCGTTTACCACGGCGACGCCCGCCGCAAGCAGCACCGGGCGCGCTAAACTCCAACCGCGCACAGTTTCCGCCCTCAAAGCGGCGTCCGCCACAGCGGCGTTGGTCCACCAGAGCAAAAACGACACGCCCCAGATGCCGGTGACAGCCGCTATCTGTATAACGCCCACGGACTGCGCCTGCGACAGCGCGATACCTATGGGAAGCGGCGACAACATGGTGAGATATTCGACCAGGACGCCAGCGCACGCGACAAATAGACCCCAGCGCATCCCTGTCATCCGGGGACGCATCCATGCGGCAAGTGCGCAGATAACGCCGATAGCAAGCGCGATCCAGATAAACGGTAGATAGGCGTAGTTTAGTTTGTCGGCGTGCGCGAAGTCCCAGCCCACGCGGCAAACCCCGGTCGCAAGCCCGCTCAATAGCCCCAGACCAAGCGCATGGAGCGGACGACGACCGGGAACGGCGGCGGCGAAAAGAACCGGCGCGAACGCGACCCAACACAACGGCTCGGCGTTGGTCGGCGGCAGGCTCAGGGCGAACAACGCGCCGCTGACAACGGCGCACAAAGGCGCCGTCATCGCGCAGACGACACCGCGAAAATCAAACGGCTTTTTCGGCGGCGCGACAGAACTTTCGGAAGATGACATAGCATAGTATACGCGCCGCATTCTTGATTTCGTCGCTCGCTCCGTAACCGACTTTTGGCCCTATAGCAAGCGGAACAAAAAAGCGCGTTGTTGAAAGCGATAACTCGCTTTCAACAACGCGCTTTTTGCCGTCGTACACCGTTATTCTTTAGATGTCAGCGGGGGGAGGCGTGGTTGCCGGGCCACCGGCAGGCCCGCGACCCGCGCGTCCGCCCTGTCGCGGGCGGCGCTCTTTGTAGTTATCCAGTTTGGTCTGCTGATCCGGCGTCAGGAGTGGGCGAATTTTCGCCTTCGCCGCATCCACAATCGCCTTTTGCTTTTCCATTTTCTCCGGGCTTGGCCCCTGAGGCTCTGCGCTCATTACTTTTTGAAGTTCGTCGGTCGCCTCTTTGACGATGGGATCAACCTTTGTTTTCTGCTCATCGGTCAGGTCCAACTGCTGAAGCATCGGCCCAAACGGTCCCATCGAGCCGCCAAGCCGGACGCCCTGTCGTCCGGCCTGCCGCGCCTTCTTCAACTCTTCCGTGAACTGCGTTTGCTGAGCGGGCGTCAAAACCGCATTGATGTCGGAGGTGATTTTCTGCATCATCTCGCGGTTTTTCGCGCGCAACGCATCCGGTTCCAGATCGCGCAGGCCGCGTGCGTCGGTGCGGTACTGATCGGTAATTGTCTTGATCTTGGCTTTCTGATCATCGGACAAGTTCAGCGCGGCCAGTGCGGTTTGCATCGGAACCATTTGTCCGCCCTGCCGTCCGCCGCCGCGTCGTCCCTGACCGCCGCCGGGCGTTTGGCCCGGACCCTGCGCCCACGCCGTTTGAGAAACCAGAACCGCCCCAAGCGACAACGTCGCCGCTACCGCCGTCCAACCAAATCGCGTTTTCATTATTAACTCCTTAGGAAAGTAACTGACGCGAATACAGACGAAGCAAGCAGGGGAAGGTTCATTGGCGCTCCATAAATTTTAGGAAACCCTGTTCTGAACGGGAAGCAAGCCTAGCGTCCCCTCCGCGCGGTGCAAAAACGCGACCATCGCGGATGTAAACTCATCCGGGTTGTTGAACTCAATGGCGTGGGCGGCGGTGTCGAGCGGCGTGTACGCGCCATCCGGCAAAACGGCGGCGAGGCGTCGCGCAATTTTGTCCGATACGATCATGTCTCGCCCGCCACGAATCACGAGCGTCGGCATCGAAACTTTATCCAACTGCGGCAACGGGTTGTCCTTCATCATATGGAAAGCCGTCGCCAAGTAACGAGAAGCGCCCATTTGAGAATACATGATGAGAAGCCGCCAGTTATACGCCCAGGTTTCTCCCCAAATATCGGTGATGAGACCAACCACGTACCGCCATTTTGGAACTAACTCGTTACCGGTAGTCGGTCCCTGCAACACCAGCGCGCCTACCCGGTCCGCGTGTCGCCGGGCGATAGCGAACGCGACCTGACAGCCCATCGAGTTTCCCGCGATATGAACGCGCGCCACGCCTTGAACATCGAGCAAACGCACGCACCAGTCCGCAAGCTCGTCCATATCGTAAGCGGTCGTCTGCGGCGGCGGGGCGGAATGTCCGCAACCGGGCAGATCCGGCGCGATAGTTGTGCAGCAAAGCCCGCGATTCGCCATCTCATCGAGCGTCGGCTCCCACGCTTCGGCGGAGCATCCCAGGCCATGTATCATCAGGACTGGCAACTGCAAAGGGCTTTCGCCATCTGTCCGCCCATCCGGCGGCGCGACCAGAAGCCGCGTTCGCAATCCATCCACCCTGACCCATTTCACTACCGACGACGCTCGTTTCTTCACGCTAAAATCCTACCGTCAAAGCGCGCGAACCGCCCCTTGCGCCCGGCCTGGCGCGGTCCTTGCGGCGCAAACATTGACGACCGCGCCGCGCCGTGATACTATTACCGTTGGTAACAATTTCGCCTTTCGCCGAAGACAGCCGGTAGTTCCGCACGCGCGGGACGTAATGGGCCGTACGAAAACACGGTCCGCCCGCCGAGGTGTGAGGGAGCGCAATGGTTAAGCGCGGTTGAGGTGTGTGCGTTCGGTAAATCCCGAATGCGCCCTTGAAACGCGCGAAACACGTCACGCCCCCGAACCTCTGTCCTACAGCGGTTCGGGGGCGTTTTTATTTGTCAAACAAATCTCAAGCGGGAAGGGGGTGAAAATTTCAAATGCCCACAACACAAAAAGAAGATACAATCGCGGGCGTCCATGACGCGCTGAAAAACTCGCAGGGTATCGTGTTCACCGATTATCGCGGCCTCACGGTCGCCCAGGTGTCCGATCTTCGCAAGAAACTCCGCGACGCCGACGCCTCGTTCGCGGTCGTCAAAAACACGCTGTTCAAGCGCGCGTCGGAAGGTCTGGTTGACGCGGACCCCAAACTCGACGAAACGCTGAACGGTCCGACCGCAATCGCGTTCGCCAAGTCCGACCCGGTCTCGACCGCGAAAATCCTCACGGATTACATCGCCGCGAACCGCAACACGCCGCTCAAAATCAAAGGCGGTTTGGTCGGCGGTAAGTTCTTTACCCCGGCTCAGGTGGACCAACTCTCGAAAACCCCGCCGCGCGAGGTGCTTATCTCGCAGATGCTCGGCGCATTCAACTCGCCTATCTCGGGCTTCGTCGGGACGCTCAACGGCATCTTAGGCAACTTCGTATTCACGCTTCAAGCGGTCGCCGACAAGCGACAAGCCGAAGGCTAAATCGAAAATAATATATTGGGGCGGTTTACGCCCCGCAAAACAACCCTCTAAGGAACAAAAACAATGGCATTCAGCAAAGAAGAATTGATTGACGCCGTCAAATCCATGACGGTTTTGGAACTGTCCGATCTGGTCAAGGCCCTTCAGGACGAATTTGGCGTATCAGCGGCGGCTCCGGTCGCACAGGCTGGCCCCGCTACCAGCGCGGCGTCGGTGGAACAGGAAGAGAAGACCGCGTTCGACGTCGTTTTGACGGCGGCGGGTGACAAGAAGATTCAGGTCATCAAGGTCGTTCGCGAGATCACGGGTCTTGGCCTCAAAGAAGCCAAAGAAGTCGTGGACAGCGCGCCCAAAGCCGTCAAAGAAGGCGCGACCAAAGACGACGCCGACAAGTTCAAGGCGATGCTCGAAGCCGAAGGCGCGTCGGTCGAACTCAAGTAGTTTACTTGTCGCTCATTGGGGCGGCGAACGGCGAACGCGAAAACCGCGTGGAGTTATCCACGCGGTTTTTTGCCGTCAGGGTTTATGTTTACGAGGAGATAAATCTCCTCGTAAACAACGTGAGTTCGGAATAAGAAAACGCAGGTTGAACACACCGCAGGACAACCCCATCAGCGGAACCTAACTTACCCCAGCAAGTTCGCCCATACCCACAGTCACGTTTTCCGTAGCCGTTTCGACCGCCAAGCGCGGCAGGGCCGTCAAAATCAGCGGCGGGCCATCTTCGGTAATCGCGACCGTATGCTCGAAATGAGCGGCGAGCGAGCCGTCATCGGTCACAATCGTCCACACATCGTTTTTCAAATGGCTGACGCCGTGCTTGCCCAATGTCACCATCGGCTCGACACAGAACGTCATACCCGGCTTCAAGCGGATACCCATACCCGCCTTGCCCCAGTTCGGCACATCCAAACCCGCCTCGTGCGGCGTTTGTCCGATACCATGCCCGACCATGTCGCGCACCACGCTCATTCGGTTGCGCTCGACGTACTTCTGAACGGCGGAGCTGA
>CAXUMS010000021.1:0-4062 GCA_964252165.1 uncultured Armatimonadaceae bacterium | reverse complement strand
TGACATCGCCCATCGCATTGCCCCTCCGCGCCTGCGAAACCCCGACCTGCAACGCTTCGCGCGTCACCTGAAGCAGTTTTTTCGCTTTAACGGACACCTCGCCCACGGGAACCGAGATAGCGGAATCCGCGCACCAGCCGTCTACCGATGCGGCAAGGTCCAAACTGATCACATCGCCCGAGCGAACGATTCGATGGGCGTTCGGGACGCCGTGGATGACCTCGTTGTTCAGCGAAATGCACGTATTGTGCAAATACGGCACGTCGGAAAACGACGGCTTGAAACCGTTCAAAACCGGCTTTGCGCCTTCGGCCTTCAATACCTCGCCCGCGATCTCGTCGAGGTCCAGCGTAGATGTTTCGCCCGCGACAATCGCCTCGCGCATCGCCTTTAGCGCAAGCGCGACCGCAATTCCCGCCCGCCGCATCGCCTGCAACTCGCCCGCCGATTTCAAATGAATCATAGTAGTAAAAACGCCTTCTTCCTTACGACAACCATTTTACCGGGAGGTTCCCTTTGTAACGAGAACTAAGGAGATGGCAAAGTCCCTTTCTTCGGCGTCAGCAAAATCGCGGTTGGAACCAGGACGCCCGTTGGTTCGGCATCTTCGAGCGCGCCGTTATTCTTGTAGACGATCTGCGCGGACGCTCCGCCGTCCAGGCACATCGCATCGCGGGGCGTTGTCTGATGGACGCGATTAAAATACTCGGTGAGAAACTCGGCGACCTGCGTGTAATCCATCGCGTCCGCCCGCGCCAATATAAGATGGCGCGGTTTCCCGTTTTCCCAATCATACGCGACAAACGCCCGCGCGACCTTGTTCGGACTGACCAAGCGCTCATCCCGATCCGTGATAAAGCGTTTCCCATCCGCGAACAAGCGCGGGCCGCACGAAACCGCCCAACGCACGTTCCACGGCATCCCATCAGTTTGGTTGATCGGCCCGCCATCATGCCGCCGAATGACATGACGTATATTGCCGGACGCCCATGTCATCGAAGGGGAGCCATCGTCCCCGCCGCCAAAGCCGACCGCCGACCGTAAATAATTTTCGCCGGGCGTCCGCGATGATTGCATGCGCGCGCCCGGCGCGAGCGTTTTTCCATCCACCAGGGCAAGTTGAACAATTTGCTTGCGTCGTCCCACCTGATCGTACGTGTCGCCGAAGAAACCCGCGTTCATTCCGCCGACCGCGCCGGTTTCTTCCGCCCACTCGCGCACGGTTTTGGCGTCGCCGATGAAATTATCGCCCCGGCGTTCCACATGAGCCGCAACCACGACCGGGCGCACCTCGGTATCGCTTAAATCAACGTCAAGCAACTGAACGCCCGCGCGCTCGTCCCGCAAAAATGTCACCCCGTGCGTAACCGCTACCGATGCGGGCGGTTTGCCGCCGCCGCAGCCGACGAGAAACGGAACCGGTGACAAAAACAGGGCCGCCGCTACAAACGTAGCGGCGGCTTTAGTGGTAATCGCCGCGCGCCGGTTCAAACGGCGCGCGGCTTGCCTGTCAAAGAAAAGACGCATTAGAAGGCGTCAATCTCCTTGACTTCTTTGGCGTATTTTTCGATAAATGCGCGGCGCGGCTCGACCTTCTCGCCCATCAGAATGCTGAACATCTGATCGGCTTCGGTCGCCTCCTCCACCGTGACTTGCAGAAGCGTACGGAACTCCGGGTTCATCGTGGTATCGGCAAGATCCTCCGGGTTCATTTCGCCGAGGCCCTTGAAGCGCGTGATATGCACATCGCGCCGTTTGACCTCTTTCACGATCCGGTCCCGCTCCGCCTCGGTTCGGGCGTACCGCTTCTCGTCCTTGCCCACCCGGATCGAGTACAACGGCGGCTGGGCGATATAGATATGCCCGCCATCCACCAACGGCTGCATATACCGGTAAAAGAAGTTGAGCAGAAGCGTTCGGATATGATCGCCGTCCACGTCCGCGTCCGCCATGATGATGATTTTATCGTAGCGCAATTTGGACAGGTCAAACTTGCTGGTCGGCTCGCCGTCCTCGTCGAACGAGTGAACCAGCGAGATGCCGGTGCCGAGCGCGGTAATCAGCATCTTAACCGCCTCGTTGTCCAGCGCCTTATCCACACGAGCCTTCTCGACACAAATAATCTTGCCACGGAGCGGCAAGATCGCCTGCGTTCGCCGGTCGCGTCCCTGCTTCGCTGATCCGCCCGCCGAGTCGCCCTCGACCAGATAGATTTCGCACTTCTTCGGGTCGCGTTCGGTACAGTCAGCAAGCTTACCCGGAAGCGAGTTGCCTTCCAGCGCGGATTGTCGCTTCACCAGATCGGCGGCTTTGCGCGCGGCTTCGCGGGCTTTGGCGGCGGTGAACGCTTTGTCCAGAATAGCGCGGGCGACATTGGGGTTTTCTTCCAAAAACTCCATCAGCCCCTCGCCGACAACCGAACTCACCATCCCCTCGACCTCAAGGTTCATCAGCTTGACCTTGTCCTGGCTGTTGAACATCGGGTTGTGAAGGCGAACCGAGATAACCGCCGTCATGCCTTCGCGTACATCGTCGCCGCTGAAGTTGGTATCCTTCTCCTTGATGAAGCCGTTCTTGCGCGCGTAGTTGTTGACCACGCGCGTCAGGGCCGTCTTAAAGCCGGAAAGGTGCGTGCCGCCGTCGGCGTTATAGATGTTATTGGCGAAGCAAAAAATGGACTCGTTGTAGCCCTTGTTATATTGCATCGCGATCTCGACCTGCGTTCCTTCGCGCTCGCGGAAGAAGTACACGACTTTAGCGTGAAGCGGGTCTTTGGCCTCGCCCAGGTGCGCGACATACTCGGCGATACCGCGCGTGTAATGATACACCTGCGGCTCTTCGCTGTTGAACTGATCATGGAACGAGATCGAAACCTCTTTGTTCAGATACGCCAGTTCGCGGATACGCTGGCGAAGCCGGTCCGCGCTGTAGTTCAGATGACCTTCGTCATTCAGCGCGCTTCCAAACATCGTGTCGTCGGCGAGCCACGTTATCTTGGTGCCATGCTCTTCCTTGCCGCACTTGCCCACCACTTCAAGCGGCGTTACCGGCACGCCGCGCTCAAAGCGCATCCGGTGAATATTGCCGCCGCGACGCACCTCGCACTCAAGGAACGTGGAAAGCGCATTTACGCACGACGCCCCGACGCCGTGCAGACCGCCGGACACCTTATAACCGCCGCCGCCAAACTTGCCGCCCGCGTGCAGTTCGGTCAGTACCAGCTCCACGCCGGTCTTACCTTCGGCCTCGTTCATATCAACGGGAATACCGCGCCCATTGTCTTCCACCGAAATGCTCTGGTCGGCGGCATAGATGATTTTGATCTCGTTGCAGTGACCGGCCAGAACCTCGTCAATAGAGTTGTCAATAATTTCTTTGAACAGGTGATGCAGGCCATTAACGCCCACATCCCCTATATACATACCGGGACGCTTCCGAACCGCCTCAAGTCCCTTGAGTACGCCGATGTCTTTGGCGTCATAACTGTCATCCACGCGCGCGACCGCAGGGGCGTCGCTGACATCAAACTCCGCTTCCAACTTTTCCGCTTCGGGCGCGTGTCCATTGCCGTTCGCCTTTGCGGGGGCGTTCGGGTCAATTTCCTTCACCGGCATCGCCGCCGCTCTTTCGCGCACATCACTCAACTTATTGCTTAATCTCGCCAAGTCTTTCGCTCCTTTGTCCCTTGTTTGCAAATGTCGTTAATCGCCAGTAAATGACACTCGCTAAAGGGGATTTGCACTCTAATTCTATCACGAACACTCCTCTGGGGCAACGAAAACCGGAACAGGAATCACGCCGAATCAATTGTAAAAAGGGCTAGGGGAAAACTAATTGAAAAACTTTTCTCAAAACCCTTGACACGGCATCGGGACAGCGGTACTATTCAACCTGTCGCCGCGCTTAAACGCAAAGGCGGACTGGAAAAAGCGAGTTGGAAACGCTCTTGACGAGCGAATCTAAACGTGATACAACCAGAAGGGCGATGTTGGAAACAACTGTTCGCCTTGCACCTTTAACAGTTAAATAGTGTATTTTTGTATGTTGCATGATGATTAGCAT
>CAXUMS010000020.1:18421-42323 GCA_964252165.1 uncultured Armatimonadaceae bacterium | reverse complement strand
CGGGAGACTAAATCGCTCAAGCCGCGCGGCTCCCGCTCAAAGCCGCGGGCGGCTCCAACCACACGTTGGATCGGTTGTTTCTTTTGGCGACGGGTCTTCTTATTTATCCGCCTGAGCGGATAAATAAGAAGACCCGTCGCAATAATAAAAATACGGTCAAGCGTTAGGCTTGAGCCGCCCGCGGCTTTGAGCGGGAGCCGCGCGGCTTGAGCGATTTAGTCTCCCGATAAGTAGACGCCGTCGCCTAACGCTACACCGCGACGGCTTCGAGTTCGGCGCGGAACTGTTCGGCGTAAAGGCGGGCGTAGGAGCCTCCGCGCGCGAGCAGGTCGGCGTGGGTTCCGGTTTCTTTGATCTCGCCTTTTTCCATCACCACGATTTGGTCGGCTTTGATGATCGTGGAGAGGCGGTGCGCGATTACGAAACTGGTGCGGCCCCGCATCAGGGTATCGAGCGCGTCTTGGATCAGGGCTTCGGTTTCCGAGTCCAGAGACGATGTCGCCTCATCGAGGACCAGGATGCGCGGGTTCGCTAAGATCGCACGCGCGATTGCCATACGTTGTTTCTCGCCGCCGGAGAGTTTCATCCCCTCCTCGCCGATTCTTGTCTCGTAGCCGTCGGGCAGGGCCTCGATCACCTGATCGAGGTTCGCCGCCCGGGCCGCCTCGCGCACCTCGTCATCGGTCGCATCCAAGCGTCCGTAGCGCAGGTTTTCCTTGATCGTCGCGTGGAACAGAACCGACTCCTGCAGCACCACGCCGATTTGCTGGCGGAGCGACAAAAGGTTGATATGGGAAACGTCGTAGCCGTCAATCGTCAGTTTGCCGCGCGTCGCATCGTAGTGACGGGACAACAGATTTATCATCGTTGTCTTGCCGGACCCGGAGCCGCCCACGAACGCGATCATCTGGCCTGGCTCGATTTCGAGATTGATGCCCTTGAGAACGAACTGTTCCGGCTCGTACGCGAACCAAACATCGTCGTAGCGGATACGCCCGGCGATTTTGGGGATCGGCGGCGCGGACGGATCCCCGACCACGAGCGGGGCGGTGTCGAGCAGGCCGAAAATGCGGTTCAGGCCGGTTTGGGTCCGCGCGATCTGGTCGTTGAGTTGGATCAAGCGCACGGTAGGCGCGTATAGGTACGCGGTCGCGAGAATCAGGAACTGCACCAGGTCGCCCTGTCGGAGCGTTCCTTGAATCACCGACCGACCGCCGACGCACAGGATAATCGCGGTCCCGACCTCGCTGATAAACTCTGCGCGGGCGAAAAGGCCCGTGCCGATTTTGCTCTGGCGGACATTCAGGTTCAGGTTGTCGCGGTTCAGGCTGGTGTACTGGCGCACCTCGGCTCTCTCCTGCGCGTACGACTTAACCACCTGAACGCCCGCCAACTTCTCCTGCAGGTCGGAGTAGATAACGCCGCGCAGTTCGCTGATCTTGGCGGCGTTTTCCTCCAGATGCTTGCGCGAAACCCAGTAGTTGAGGACATACACCGGGTAGACGGCAAGGGCCAAAAGGGCCAACTTCCAGTTGAGGTAGAAGATGAAAACCAGAACGCCGATAAGGGTGACGCTGTCCTGAATGATGGTGACAAAGCCGCCTGTGATCAACTGGTTGACCTGCCCGACATCGTTGACGATGGTCGCGACCAGTTTCCCTGTTTGCGATTTCTCGAAATAGCCCTGCGACAGCGTTTGCAGGTGCGCATAGAGTTTGCGCCGCGTTTCGAGCATGAACGCTTGCCCCAGATACGTCACCATCACCGACATGAAGTAGCCGACCACGCCCGATACAACGGCGACGGCGATAATGGAAAAGAAAAAGTAGCCCAGATTGGGCGGGGCGGCGGCGGCAGGCGCGGCGACGCTCCCCGGCGCGACTTTCGCGGGTTCGAGGGCGTTAAAAAGGTCACCGATTAACGCGGGAATACGCAGTGATAAAAGCGCATTGAAAACGGTGAGGATGGCGACAAACACCATCGTGCGGGCGTAGGGCCGCAGTTCGCGGATAAATCGCGCAAGGAGTTGCACCTTGTTCTCCCCCGGGCGCGGGCGTCATTTACCTCCGCTACTGGTTTGCCGCAATCAAGGGTAAAGGGGGAGGTCGCGCCGCGTTTGGCTTGTAAAGTGTACCACGGATAATCCGTGGCTAAACCGAGCGAGGGGCGTTTAACACCTCCGGTTTCCAACAACTGGTGGAAACCGGAGGTGTTAAACGCCCCTCGCTCGGTTTAATTGCGCCGCGCGCTGTGATTACGGCGTTACGGTTGTGGCGGGGACAACGTGCGGAACCGTATTCGCCTCGCCGGTTTCGCTAACCACGGAATCGGATTGAACTACAACCTGTTGCGGGTTGTTGATGATAATCGTCGGCGTACCCGCAGATGCAGGCGCGACGGCGGTGGCGGCGGCGTGGTTTTCGCGCGCGGTTTCGACACTGTCTTTTGCGCCATCGTAGGCTTGCGCGATCTTGTCTTTGGTCGTGTCCATCGCGAACGCGGCGATCGCCGCCGATAGATCGTCCAACTTGCCCGCCGCGCGGGCGTTTTCAGCGTCGGCGTCGGTGACAACATGGCTACCGGGAATTAATACCGTTCCGTTGTCAAGCAGAACCGCGCGGCCCGTGGTTTTACCGACAAGCGTGTCCGCGTAGCGGTCTTTCGCCGCCGCGCCCAACTCGCCCGCTTTGGCTTTCGCCGCATCGAACGCGCCGCCCGCCTGCGTGTAGCCCGCCGCAAGCGCAAGGGCGTGCATTTTGCCTGCGGGAATCGCCTGCGCGATAGTGGCGGCGGTGATGGTTTCGCCGGTTCGGGCAAGCGGGATCGTGTTCGCGTCGTTGATGAACACATCGCGGCCCGCGACCTTGCCAAGCGCGTAATCGGCTTCTTTTTTCTCGATAGCCTCGGCGGTTTCCGTGCGCGCGTGATCGAACTTTTCCCGCGCCGTGTGCGCGACCGCCGTCAAACCGCCGGACGCCGCCTCGACATTATCCTTGACAAACGACGGCACCACCACGACATCCTGGCCTATCGAGATGATATGGTTTACCGGCACATCGTTCTGGCCCTTCATCATGTCCTGGAACAAGCCGCCTGACACCTCGTACGCGACCACGCGGCGCGAATCGCGGTCCACCAGAACATCGTCAATACCGCCCAAAAACGTGCCGTCCTCGGTCATGAGTTTTTTGCCCAAAACCGCTTGTCCGGCCTGTTCGGCGACCTCGTCCGCGCTTTCGGCGTACGCGCGCAGAACGCTGGCGTCCTCGATCACCAGGGCGTCGGTTCCGATGGAGCGCACATCCTCGGCGGCGAGCCAGTACGTGTCGCCTTTGGAGAACAAGCCGCCGCCATGCGGGATCGTGAAGCCGACCAAACGGCCTTCGATGGGGTTGTACACCACGTCATGGACATGTCCGACTTCTTTGCCGTTGGCAAGCGCAACCACGGTTTTGCCGATTAGCTCTTTGCCGGTCGCCTTGCCCTCGCGGAACCGAGCGATTGCCGCCGAGCGCGCGGCGGGGTCATCGTGCGACACGGCGGTGGTCGTGGTTGTCGTGATCGAGGAGGACGAGACGGTGGAATCGAAAACGCCGACATTGGTCGCGCGGGGGAATGTATTATCAGACATAAAATTTCGCTTTTCTGTATTATTGTTGGATTGTTGAAAACGGTTCGTCGCCGCCGCTCTGTATAAGCGGCGTCGAAGAACGCGCACGTACGCCGAGTGCGTTTTACGAACGCCTGTTGTCATCGGAGGCGATTACCTGACCGCCCTTGTTTCGCGTTAGGAGGAACGCGGCAAGCCCAGCCAAAACCAATGCGCCAATAATCCACGGCAGGTACTTCATGAAACCGCCATTGTCCGATGCGGCGGCGTTATCCGAGGGCGCGCTCGCGGTCGGCGCGGAGTCCATACGCCCCGCATTGCCGCTGTCGGTTGTGGTCACGGCGGCGGCGGGCGACGCGGACGCTTCCGGCGACGGCGATGCGGCAGGCGACGCTTCCGGCAACGGCGATGCGGCGGGCGACCCTTCCGGCGACGGCGATGCATCCACAAGCGGGGCCGCGCTCACCGTGGCCTCCGGCGATGCGGACACTTCCGGGGACGCATCGGTTGTAGGCGCAACGGTCGCGCTTTCCACCGCTCCCGTGCTTACCGGAGCCGGGATTTTGCTGGTGTCAATGGCGACCGTGCGCGATGCGCCATCGTAGTCCACCTCGGCCCCCAGGTTTTCCGACAAAAAGCGGAGCGGCACCAAAACCGATCCGTCGGTTACCTCGGTCGCCGCATCGAGCGTGATCGGTTTGCCATTGACCACGCCTTTTTTCGAGCCGACCGTGAGTTGCACATCGGTTGCGCCGCGTGTCGCCCGCACGGATTTGGTCGCGCTGTCGTACGCGACCTGCGCGCCCATTTTCTCGAACACGCCCCGGAGCGGCACCAGAACGCGCTCGCCCACGCGAGAAGGTTTGCCGCCGGAAAATTCGACCGCTTGCTTGTCCACGGTGACGCTGATGTCGTTTTGCGCCCGCGCCGCCGTGGGCGTCGCCGCCGTCCATGCCGCACTCGCCGCGACAATACCTGCCGCGACAGCCGCGCCGCGCGTTTTGATCCAGAAATTATTGAGAATACCCATGATAGTTTGTTTTGTTCTTCTTTTAGGTGGAAGGAAGTAGGTTTTAGTTGAGCGGAGCTTCGGGCGCGCTGTTTCCTTCCGCAAGCCGCGAAGCCTCCCTGTATTACCCCGAAAAGGTTGAAATAAATCGCCACGGGATACTTTGACTAAAGCGGGAAGAATGGCGCGCCTGCGTTCTCTACTCTCACCCCCTACCCCCTTGCTCGCCTTGCGCGAGGCCTCTCTCGCAAGCGAACGAGGGGGAACCAGAACTAAAACGGCTTGCTATACTTGCTTGTCGCTTTAGCCTCTTAATCGGGTTCCCCCTCGTTCGCTTGCGAGAGAGGCCTCGCGCAAGGCGAGCAAGGGGGTGAGAGTTTTGGACGAGTAAGAGGCATCTCCTACTCCTCGCCGCTTTAACCTTTGCGTTTTCGCGCTACCTATCTCATGCATAGAACTATACAAATCGCCGTTCCCGAAGCCGCGAGCGACGAACTTATCGCCGCTTTGATGAACGATGAAAACGTTATCAGCCTGTCCGTGTCGCGCGGCGAATCGCTCAAGCCGCCCGGCGATGTGATCACGGTCCATGTTCTGAACCGGGGCGCGGACGCCGTTTTCAAGGCCGTTGCGCGGGCGGGCGAGGAAAACCCAGGCGCGGTATGCGTGGTTACCGCCGAGGTCGCAAGTATCGCCTCTCCGGGGCAGTCCGACAAGATCGAGGACGATGTGGACGAGGCGGTTTGGGAGAAGATGGAAACCGGGCTTCGCCACCAAGCGCGCATCACGGTCAACTATCTCGCGCTGATGACGCTCGGCGGCATGATCGCGGCGGCGGGGTTGGCGTCCGACCCGGCCCCGCAGGCGGTCGCGTTTGTCGCGTCGGGCATTATCGCGCCGGGTTTCGAGCCGATCACCAAAATTCCGCTCGGCCTCGTTTTGACGCGCTGGAGCGTGGCTCGGCGTGGCGCAAAATCCGCATTAATTTGCTATGCGTGCTTGATTGCCGGGGCCGCCGTTTCATTTGCTCTGATGCGCGCTTTCGGCGCGGTCACAATCGCCGATTTCGCCCGCAACCCCGAAGTTCACAGCATCGCATCCCCGACCGCGCGAGAAATTCTGGTGTCGGTTTGCGGCGCGCTTGCGGGCGTTGTGATCATATCGGCGTACCGGCGTAGCGTTATCGCCGGGCCGCTCGTGGCCCTGATTATCATTCCCGCCGCCGCGCAGGCGGGCGTCGGAATAGCGGCGGGACGCTGGTATTTGGCGTGGGAAGGATTGGAGCGACTGGGGCTTGATGTGTTGTTTATCGTCCTATCCGGCCTTGCGGTCTTCGGCTTAAAGCAACAAATCGTTCACCGCAGAAAGCCGCTCGCCTGATGCCATATCGCAGTAGGGGAGACAAAACGCGCCGTATGCTACGCGCGGGCTTGCTGTGGGGCATCGGCGGGGCTATCGCCGCGCTTTGCACGGTTCCCGTGGTCGCGCTGATTCACCATGCAACCGGTTTACCGCCGCCGCCAACCGGCGCGCTCCTTGCGCTTGCAGCGGGCGCGGCGATTGCGACCGCAGGGGGCGGCGCGGCGGGCATGGTAATCGGAGACCTCCTGCCCCGGCGCGGGTTTGTCGCGTGCGGCGCGGGCCTTGCGGCGGGCGGGCTAATCGGCGGTTTCGCGGTTTCCGTATTGGTTCCGATTTACGCGCAGTTTGTTCTGGATGAGGCGACCCGCTCCGGGACCGGCGCGGTTTATGGGTATGCGAACGATCAAAAAAGCCGCGTTCTCCGCGACCGCCGCTTACCCGACGCCGACGCGGCATGGGCGCAGGGCAAGCGCGAGGCGGTACGGGTCGCCCAAAACGGGGCCGCCCGCGCGCCCGCGCTTTTGCTCGCGGCCTGGGCGTTTGCCGGACCGGTTATCGCGGGCGCGGCGCAGGCGGGCGCGACCGCGCGGCGGCGATAAAAGAGGCCCCCTAACCCCCAATAATGGGGGGACAAGAACAAGGCCAGTCGCCAAAGATAAACGGCTGGTCCACAAGGTGCAGGCGTCGCCGCAATATCTTTCTTGTCCCTCCATTATTGGGGGTTAGGGGGCCTCTTTTATTCCCGAATAGCAAGCGGGTTTTTAGCCGTACGTACAACAAAAACGCGATATTAACCCCAACTCACGTTAAAATACAAGCGACGCCGGTTTTGTAACGGCGCGTTTTTTTATTATGATTTTTCAAACACGCTTTCGCACCGGCGTTGTCGCCGTTGTTCTCGCTGTCACCGCCGCCGCAACGCTCGCTCGTCCGCAACAAACGCCGTCATCGCCGCCGTCGCGCAATAATTCGGCGTCCGCGCCGCCCGCCGCGTTCCGCCCGCCGTCGGTTCCCTTAATCGCGCACGATCCGTACTTTTCCGTTTGGTCGCCGTCGGACACATTAAACGGCTCGGAAACCCAGCACTGGACCGGCAAGGCCCAGCCCCTGTGCGCCCTGGTGCGTGTGGACGGCAAACCGTTCCGCCTGATGGGGAAGGAGCCGTCGAGCGTTCCGCCCCTGCCGCAAACCGGCGTTGAGATCACCCCGACCCGCACGATCTACAAGTTCGCCAACCGCGAGATCGCCGCATCGCTGACGTTTATGACGCCCGCCCTGCCCGGCGACATCGAGGCGGTTTCGCGGCCTGTTACGTATGTCACGATTGCCGCCCGCTCGTTGAACGGGACGCCCCGCAAGATCGAAACGTACTTCGATGCGGCGGGCGAACTTGCCGTGAACACGCCCGACCAAAAGGTTATCGGCGACCGCCCGCGCGTTAAGGGGATGACCGCGCTTCGTATCGGGTCCGAGGAGCAGCCGGTTTTAGCCAAGCGCGGCGACGATCTTCGCATTGACTGGGGCCATTTGTATGTCGCCGCGCCTACAAACGCCCAAACGCACAGCGCGCTCGCCCCGCGCCAAACCATGGAAAGCGGCTGGGCCGCAACCGGCGCGCTTCCCCGCGCGGACGTCGCCCCAACGCCGCGCACGGTCCGCGACGCCGCCCCGGTCGCCGCCCTGTCGTTTGATATGGGACGCGTCGGGGCGGGCGGGGCGTCCCGAACGCTTTTAATCGGCTACGATGACGGCTATTCGCTCACCTATATGGGGCGCAAACTGCGTCCGTACTGGCGTCGGAGCGGTCAGAACATGACGGGCCTCCTTCCCGTCGCGCTCCGTGATTTTGCGCGTTTACAAAAAGATTGCATCGCGTTCGACGCCGACTTGACCGCCGATGCGGTTCAGATCGGCGGGCCGAAGTACGCCCGTATCGTCGCTCTCGCGCACCGTCAAGCCCTTGCCGCCAACAAGATTGTTGCGGACGCGAACGGCGCGCCGCTAATGTTCTCCAAAGAAAACTTCTCGAACGGTTGTATCGCAACCGTGGACATACTGTATCCCGCAGCGCCGCAGTTGCTCCTTTTAAGCCCCACGCTCGCCAAAGCGTCGCTCCGGGCCGTGCTGAACTATGCGGCCTCGCCGCGTTGGAAGTTCCCATTCGCCCCGCACGATTTGGGGACGTACCCACGCGCGGACGGGCAGGTGTACGGCGGCGGCGAGCGCACGGAAGAAAATCAGATGCCGGTCGAGGAAACCGGCAATCTGCTAATTTTGCTCGCCGCTGTGGCGCGGCGGGACGGCGACGCCAAATTTTGCGAGCCGTTCTGGCCCCTGATTTCGCGGTGGGCGCGGTACCTGGAGGAAAAAGGCTTCGATCCGGAAAACCAGTTATGCACCGACGACTTCGCTGGGCATCTGGCGCACAACGTCAATCTATCCGCGAAAGCCATCGAAGCGCTGGGCGCCTACGCCGCTTTAAGCGAGATGCGTCCGGGCGTGAAGGACAAAATGGAGGGGCGACGCGCGCGCGCGGTCGCCAAAACCATGGCCCTGCGCTGGGCTGAGGAAGGGCGCGACGGCGACCATTCCCGTTTGGCGTTTGATCGGCCCGGAACGTGGAGCCAGAAGTATAATCTGGCGTGGGACCGGACGCTGGGCCTGAACCTGTTTCCCCCGAGCGTTCTGACCGACGAAATGCGGTTCTACCGCAAGAACCTCAACCGCTACGGCTTGCCGCTCGACAACCGCGAACCGTACACCAAACTCGACTGGACCGTTTGGACCGCGTCGCTGACATCGTCGCGGGCGGATTTCGACGCCGTTATCGCGCCCACGTACGACTTTCTGAACGCCACGACGGACCGCGTCCCGATGACGGATTGGCACCAAACCCGCGAGCCGCGCCAGGTCGGCTTTCAAGCCCGCGCGGTCGTGGGCGGCGTTTTCCTGCCGTTTTTGACCCGTGAGGCGGTTTGGAAAAAATGGGCAAGCCGCGATAAAACCGCCCGCAAAGCGTGGAACTGGGCCGCGCTTCCCGCCCCGCCCAAAGTAACGGCGGTTGTACCATCGTCGGAGCGCGCAGGGCAGATGTGGCAGTACACGTTTGAACAACCCGGTGAATGGTGGCTCAACCCTGAAATGCCGCTTCGCGCCTCGCAGGCAGGACCAGGCGGCTTTGGGACAAAAGGAACGCCCGGAGCGGTCGTCCGCACCGAATGGAAAACGCCCGATATCTGGGTTAGGCGAACCGTGCGCCTGCCCGCAAGCGCAGATGTCAAAAACCTGCAACTCTGGATTCACCACGACGAAAACGCCGAGGTATATATCAACGGCGTTCTCGCCGCGCGCTTGTCCGGCTACACGTCCGGCTATGAAGCGGTTCCGTTGTCCGCCGCCGCCCGCGCGAGCCTGAAGCCAGGCGGCGACAACGTAATCGCGGTTCACTGCCACCAGACGCGGGGCGGGCAGTACATAGATATGGGGCTTGTCACGGTCAAGCCGTAAACATTTTGCCCGGGCGCCCGGGCAAGTGAAGGGAAACGCCGCCCCGCCGCCGTATATCCTATAAAGCGAATTTGGTTTGAGGCGTTGTGTCCGCAGGAATCAATCCCGCCGTGTAGTTTGTTTCCCGCATGGCATGTTCACGAGAGGGCTTTAGGCCCTCGTGAACATGCCGTGCGGAAACACAACGTTTGTCAAACCAATTGCTTAAACATACAACTCTCGTCTAACTGCTGTGCGGGACGCTCCCCTTGTGACAGACGTCCCTCGCGATGACGCCTTTCGGGAGACTCGGACGCGAAGTTCAGTAGATTTAGGTTAACGCGACACGCTCTTTCAAAAGCGGGTTTGTTCACATGAACCACATCCCGCAATATTACTACAATATTACTACGTACAAGGAATCAAAGATGAAATTTGCACGACGCGGCTTTGTCGCCGCTTGCGCGAGCGTCGGCTTCGCGCTTCTCACGGCGGGATGCCAGTCGGGAACCAGCACGTCGCAGACCGGAACCACAGGCGGCGGAACCACAACAAGCGGCGGTGGCGCGACCGCATCCACAGCAGGCGCGACGACTTCCACAGGCGGCGCGACCGGCGAAAAGGTGAGCATCGCGTTCGTGACCAACAACTCGTCGGACTATTGGACGGTTGCGCGCAAAGGAACCGAGGCCGCCGCCAAAGAGTTGCCGAACGTGGATGTTCAGTTCGTGATGCCCGCCGATGGCACGGCGGCGACGCAAAAATCGCAGGTGGACGATCTGCTCGCTAAAGGCGTCAAGGCGATTGCGATCTCGCCAGTGGACCCGACCAACCAAACGCCGTACCTGAACCAAGTCGCCAAGAAAGCGGCCCTGATCACGCAGGACAGCGACGCGGCTACGAGCGACCGGCTTTGCTATATCGGGACCGACAACCGCGCGGCGGGCAAGCAGGCGGGCGAATTGATGAAAGAGGCGCTGGGCGCAACGGGCGGCAAGATCATGCTGTTCGTGGGCAAGCGCGACGCGCAAAACGCCAAAGACCGTGAGTTAGGCATTCGCGACGCGCTCGCGGGCGGTAAGGTCGAGATTATTGACGTTCGCACCGACGACACCGACCGCGCCAAAGCCAAATCGAATGTGTCGGATGCCCTGGTCAAGTACCCGGATATGGCGGGCGCGATGGGGTTGTGGAGCTACAACGGCCCGGCGATTATCAGCGCGGTACAGGATGCGGGCAAAACCGGCAAGATCAAAATCGTCACGTTCGACGAAGAAGACGCAACCCTCGCAGGCGTGAAATCCGGCGCGGTGTACGCGACCGTGGTGCAGCAACCGTACGAGTTTGGGTATCAGGCGGTCAAACTGATGGCGAGCCTCGCAAGCGGCGACAAAAGCGGTTTGCCCACAAGCAAGCAGAATATTGTGCCGACGGAGGGAATCAAAAAAGATACCGTGGATGCGTTCCAAGCCAAGCTAAACACGCTCCGGGGAAAGAAGTAGCCGTATCGTGACCAACGCCGCCGCTGTCGTCGCCGCAACGCCGACCAACACCGCGCCTCTGCTCGCCATGCGCGGTATGGGAAAGCGCTTCGCGGGCGTTCACGCCCTGCGTAACGTTTCGTTCGAGGTTCACGAGGGCGAAACCGTCGCGCTTTTAGGCGAAAACGGTGCGGGCAAGTCCACGCTGATGAAAATTCTCGGCGGCGTGTACCGCCCCGATGACGGCGAGATGACGGTTGCGGGAACGGCGTACGCGCCCCGCTCGGTTCGCGACGCGGCCCAGGCCCGGATTGGTTTTATCCATCAGGAACTGAACGTTCTCGATAATCTGGACATCGCGGGCAACGTGTTTCTGGGACGCGAACCGACATGGGGCGGCCCGCTTCGCCTGGTAGACCGGGCGCGCATGATCCGCGAAACGCAAGGATATCTGGACCGCTTGGGGCTTGCATTCCCCGCCGACATGCCGCTTGCGCACTTGTCGCTCGCACAGCGGCAGTTGGTGGAAATCGCCAAAGCCTTGTCGCTCGACGCCCGGCTTCTCATCATGGATGAGCCGACATCGAGCCTGACGCTCACGGAAACGGATCGCTTGCTCGGTCTGATCGGCGATTTGAAAACGCGCGGCGTCAGCATTGTGTATATATCGCACCGCTTGAACGAGATCGCCCAAATCGCGGACCGCGTGGTCGGGCTACGCGACGGCGCGAACGCGGGCGAGCTGGCGCGCCACGAAATCACCCATGAGCGCATGGTGCGCTTGATGGTGGGCCGCGATCTGGACCGGGCGAACGTGGGCGCAAGCGCAAGCATCGCCGCAAGCGAGGGCCACCGGGCGCGCTTAGTCGTGTCCGACTTGCGAACCCGCCGCTACCCCGAAACAGCGGTCTCGTTCAAGTTGCGTGAAGGCGAAATACTGGGCATGGCCGGACTAATTGGGGCGGGACGCTCCGAGGTCGCGCAGGCGCTGTTCGGCGTGGAACCGGCCCTTGCCGGAACCCTCACCCTCGACGGCCAAACACTGCCGCTTCCGCGCTCGGCGAAGGAGGCGATCAAATCCGGTATCTTTCTCGCGCCGGAAGATCGGCGGCACAGCGGGCTGATCGTGGAGATGAGCCTGCGCGAGAACGTCACGCTTCCCGCCCTCGCCCGGTTCGCGAACAACGCGGGCCTTATCCGGCGCGACCGGGAAACCGAATCCGCGCAGACCGCGTGCGACGCCATCGGGGTCAAGGCGCCGTCGGTGGAGTTCGTGGCGCGCAACCTATCCGGGGGCAATCAGCAAAAGGTCGTCTTGGCGAAATGGCTGTCGCTCGGTCCCAAAGTGATGATTTTCGATGAGCCGACGCGCGGCGTGGATGTGGGCGCGAAGGCGGAGATTTATGTGCGAATGCGAAATTTGGCCCGCGAAGGGGTGGCGATTTTGATGATCAGTAGCGATATGGAGGAGGCGCTCGCCCTGTCCGACCGCTTGGCCGTGATGCACGAGGGCCATATCACCGGCATTCTCGCCCGCGCGGACGCGACCGAGGAAAGTGTAATGCGCCTCGCCGTAGGCGGCGGGTCGGGCGCGACAACAAACGCCGGTGAGGCAGGCGCGCTATGAGCAGTGTCGGCAATATCCCCGCGCCGGTAAACGCCGCGCCCCCGCGCCCCACCTCGTTGACGGCGCGCCGTTTGGGCGGCGGTAACAAGGAACTCGGGCTTTTCGCCCTGCTTGTCGCCGTCTGCGCGGTAGTTTCCGTTCTAAACCATCGTTTCTACAGCCCGGAAAATCTGGGCAATGTCGCCCGCCTGGTCGGGCTGTTCGGCTTGTTCAGTCTTGGCCTGGGCGCTGTCATCATCACGGGCGGCATTGATCTGTCAGTCGGGTCGGTTCTCGCGCTGGAAGGCGTTTTGCTGTCGTTCGCGCTGACGGAATGGGGCTGGCCGCCGCTCCTTGTGGTAATCGCCGCGATCGGTTTAACCTCGGCCCTGGGCCTTTTGCACGGTCTCCTGATAACGCGCGTGCCGTTGCAACCGTTTATCGTGACGTTATGCGGTTTGCTGTTCTATCGGGGTATGGCGCGCTACGTTTCCAATGATGAAACCAAAGGCTTCGGCGATGCCAAAGGCTTCGAGGGCCTGCAAACCCTCGCGACCGGAAGCGTCGGGGGCGTCCCGATGCCGTTTGTTCTCCTCGTTCTGGCAAGCGTGGCGATGTGGATACTTCTGCACCGAAGCGTGTGGGGACGCCACCTGTTCGCGATCGGGCGCAACGAGGAGGCCGCCCGCTACTCGGGCATCAACACGCGCGCGGTATTAACCACCGCCTACGTCCTGTGCGGCGCGCTCGCGGGCGTCGCGGGCATCCTGATCGCGTTCTACACAAACTCCGTCTCGCCGTCGTCGCATGGCAATTTCTACGAACTCTATGGTATCGCGGCGGCGGTCCTGGGCGGGTGCAGTCTGCGCGGCGGCGAAGGCTCGGTGGTCGGTATCGTGATCGGCGCAACCCTGCTTCAAGTCCTGCAAAACCTGGTGAACCTCCTCGGTATCCCCTCCTCCCTGAACTTAGCCGTAATGGGAACCGTGATCCTCATCGGTGTGATCGCCGACGAACTCTTCAAACGCCGCGCCGCCCGCCCTGCGTAACCGTTAACGTTGCGTTTGTTTGGCGATTGCGTCTACGTTGCGTGAGACTAATCGCTCCTGCCGCGCGGCACTCCCTCAGGCCGGGAGAGGCCCCAACCTAACGTTGGATCGCTCATTTCACAAAATGAAAGGTCTTGCTGTTTTTCCGCATCAGCGTGGAAAAACAGCAAGACCTTTCGTTTAGGAATGCCCGGTCCAGCGTGTGGCTGGCGCTCCCCCGCGCAGGGGGTGCCGCGCGGCAGGAGCGATTTAGTCAAACGACAACGTAGACGCAATCGCCAAACAAAACAAACGCAACGCTAACGGTTAACGGCGGTTGCGGTGGCGACGAAGGCTTCGGCGTCGCGGGCGAGTTGTTTGCGGGAGGCGTCTTGGGTGTACATCATGTGACCGCCGGGGTAGTCGCGGACGGTGAGGTTGGTGCGTAGCGGGGCGGCAGGGCCGAGGTGGGAGAGCGTGTATCGGGTTGCGGTGCGCGGGGTGGCGAGATCGTAGTAGCCGCAGGCCACGAAGATTTTGAGAAACGGGTTTTTTGCGCTCGCGGCGGCCAGATCGCTGCCGACCTCGGCGTAGCGGTTTTGGGATTGGAAATCCCAGCCGCTCCCGCCCAGAATGTTGTAGGGGGCGTCGGTCTTGAAGTTTAGTTCGTTGCGGATGTACTCGTTGAACGCCGCCGTGTAGGGGGGACGAATGGCGGAGAGTGATGGATCGAAGTCCGGCGTTTCCGCGACCGGCGACGAATCCCGGCCTGTGACGCGGCCATCCAAGCGGCCCACGATGGTTCGCTTGGCGCGCAGTAGCTCTTTGGTGAAGCGGCTGATCTCGATACGGCCATCGGCGAGCGCGACATACGCGGGCGACAGTCCGGTGTAGCGCGCTACCTCGCGGTTCATTTGGTCGCGCTCGGGCGGCGCAAGGGCGTCGCCTTTGGCGAGCAGGGCCATGTACGGCCCGGTCGCCCACGTTTCCGCGTCGCGCACCACATCGGTCACCGGGCGCGCCTGCAAGTCCGGCGCGAGCTGTTTGTGGTAGTGCGCGATAGCGGCGTAGGTGGGCAGGAACAGGGCGTACGGCAGATCGTTCCCGTTGTCGAACTCGGCGGTTTGGAACTGCAAGATGGACGAGATCAGCAAAACGCCGTTCAGCGCGATTCCCTGTTCCACGAGATAATCGGACAAGCCCGCCGCGCGCGTGGTCCCGTACGACTCCCCGACCAAAAACGTGGGCGACGACCACCGGTTATTGCGGGTCAGGTACAAGCGGATAAATTCGCCGACGCTTTGAATATCGCCCCGGACGCCGTAGTACTGGCGCGCGAGATCCGGGGTTGCGGCCCGGCTGTAGCCGGTCCCGACCGGGTCAATAAACACCAGATCCGTGAACGAAAGCCACGTTTCCGCGTTTGGGGTCACCTTGTACGGCGGCGGCGGCAGGCTTCCATCGTCGTTGATGGCGACCCGCTTCGGGCCGAGCGCGCCCAGATGGAGCCACACCGACGACGAGCCGGGACCGCCATTGAACGAGAACATCACGGGGCGCGGTTTGGCGGGCGGAACCGGCGGCGCGTTCGTCCCGTTTTTCGCCGCCGGGGTGGGCGCGTCGCGCTTGGTATACGCGATATAGAAAACGCGCGCTTCGGTATCGCCTTTGCTGTTTTTCAGCGGCAGAAAGCCGGTCGTGACCGTGTACGCGAGCGGTTTGCCGTCCACGACCACGCTGTTTTGCGTCACGGTCGGCGGGCCATCGGGCGGCGTTTCCAAGCCTCGGAACGCGGCGGGGGGCGGCGACGGCGTAAGAATCGTCTGCGCGGGGGCGGAGGCGACGCAGGAGAGCGCAACGGCAAACGTGGCAACGGAAAGGACGGTACGAAAAAACGGCGGCAAGGGCTTGTACTCCAAAGCGAACGTATGGATGGCGCTGGGACGCGTTTATAGCGTCGCGCGCAAACGATTAAACCGGTTCTACCACAAAGCGTCGCGGTTTCGTACGCTCGAGAAAAAGAGTGAGAAAACAGCGAAAGAAGAGAAGGCCCCCTAACCCCCAATAATAGGGAGATAAGAATAATGCCTGTCGCCAAACGCTCACCGTTGAACCGCAAGGTAACGGCGTCGCGGTATGTCCTTCTTGTCCCCCCATTATTGCGGGTTAGGGGGCCTCTTAACCAGCAACCAGCAACCAGCAACCAATGCCTAAAGAAGGTAATCGGGGCGGCGAACGAGAACAAACGGTTGGCGAACTTAAGTATGATTCGCCGCGCTGTTGGAAAGAAAATGAGCGGATATGCAAGAAGAAGCGGTCGCGTTGACGCACGGCGAGCGTTTACGCCTCGAACTTGACGGGACACGAAAAATATTGATCCAAACGGCTGGGTCGCTCACGCCGGACGAGTTGGATTGGTCGCCAAACCCGAAAGCGAGTATGAAGTCGTTCAAACAGGTTTTGCAGGAAATCGGAACGATGGAAGCGGTAACACTCCACATGGCGGCGTACCGGGAAGCGTTGGACTGGGGCGCGGTTTGGGCGTCGCTGGCCAAAAGCGACACCGAATCGCTTTTAGGGGCGATGAACGATGTGCGCGACAAAACGCTCGCGTATCTCAACCGGAGCGACGACGCCGCGCTCGCGACGTTGATTCCGCTTTCCCCGGAGTGGCAGGGGTACCTGGGCGCGCCCGTCGTGGAGGCGGCGGTTTTGCTTCAGTAGATTTCGATGCATGAGTACTACCATCTGGGGCAGGTGGTCATCTACCAGTGGCAAAGGGGCGCGCTTCCCGGCGCCGCCGCGCCGTCGGCATCGGAATAAACGCGGATAAAGCGCGCCGAGCGGGGGTATCTTGATCGCGGGATACCCCTATGAAACTACTTTTCTGCGCCGCTTATCGTCGCTTTCGTTGTCGCCGCGTCGTACGTTTCGCCGGTTCGCTTTGCCTTCGCGCAAACCCGGCCCGCAGGCGCCCAAACCATGACATTTCCCATTGCGAAGTACGCGGATTTTGCGTTGTCACGCGATACATCGTCGTTCTCGCCCACGCATCCCAAAAATCGCGATACACAACCGCCGTCGCTCCACGGTAGCGACATCAAGGCTGGTTGGGCCGAGGTAGGCGCGGCGTCCGCGCAAACGCTTTTGAAAATGCCGCTCGGTTGGTTCGGGGCTGAAAGCGGAAGCGCGACCACGTTCTACACGCCGGACGAAAAAACGCGCCTTATCTTGCGCTTCTCCGACATTCTGGGCGAGTTGCCCGCGGCGCAGACCGCCGCGATCAAGGACCCGTTCGCGTATCTCAAGCAACGACAATTAGCCTTATCCAAAGCCCAACTCGCCAAAATGGGGCGCGGCAAGGCGCAGGTTCGCCAGTTCTCGTTATCCGACGGCCCAATTGCTATTGAGGCGCGCGGGCTTACCAGCGAATCGGGGCGCGCTGTCGCGTTTCTTCAGGTCATCTCCCCCAATCCGCGCGAGGCGCGCTTTCCGTTGTCGTTGTCGCTCACGTCGCCCGCCGCCGACTACGAGAAAAACCGGGAGTTGGTCGGCTTGATCCTGCGTGATCGGCCTGCGTGATCGAAAGGTGGTGTGGTAGGCGTCCCCGGCAAAAAGCCAGCGCCAATCACGGTCTGAAAATAAGCGTTTCTACTTCGGCGTGAAACACGGCAAGAATAGCGGTAGCGACCGTTCCCGCAGGGAACCGCATTCTCGCTGATGTTCTCGCTAAAAGGTGTCGCTTCATTTCATGACTTTTCCCCGATGGTTTTTTGCGGCGGCTTGTGTCGCCGCGCTTCCCCTCGCCGCTTCCGCGCAAACGCACGCGACCGTTATCGGGGGCGCGCCGGATGGCCGCTTATATGCGACTTTTCTGGATCTTCAAACTGGCTCCTCGGTTTTCAATACGGGCTTTACCGGCATCAATGCGGTCGCCCATAACAGCGTAAACGACACGGTCTACTACCGCACGACCTCGGGCGGCGCGCTTTGGTCGTGGCAGGTCGGCGGCAATACGCAAACGCAGGTTCCCGCAACCTTGCCGGGCGCCTCCGCGGATGCATCGGTTTACAACAATGCGTACTGGTATGTTCAGGACGGAACCGACACCCTGACCCGCGTGGACCTCGCGAGTTTCGCCGTCACGACCTACGCCAACTTCGATGGCGCCTCGCGCACGAGTTTCAATTGGGGCGACATCGCCATCACCAGCGCGGGCGTTTTGTATGGTCAGCCCAGCAACACGTTCTTTTTCAGCGTGGATATTTCCGGCCTGAACCCCACGGTCACCAACGGCGGCGCGACATCGAACTTCACCCAGAGTAACGTGGCAGGCTCCGATACATCGCTACAAATCGCGTATGGCGCAGATAATCTTTTATACGCGCAGGCGACAAATAGCCGTCAGTGGTACACGATTAACAACGGTAACACGGGAACTCCCGCCGCGCCATCGGCGAACTTCGGGGCGCGCTCCACGATAAACGGCTTTGTGACTACGGGCCAGAACGACATCACCAACGTTTTCCTGTCCACGCTCGCGTCGGTCGCGGTCCCGGAGCCGGGTAGCCTCCCCCTGCTCGTTCCCGCCGTGTCGTTTGTGGGCGCCGCCGTGTTGTGTCGCTGCCGCCGTGGTGGTTCTTCGCCGCGCTAAATAAGGAACTACGGGAACTAAAACCCGGTCTGGTGAACGTACCTTAAGGCAATACACGGCTTTGAAAACGCCGTTTTCTTTACTCGCAAACGTTCACCGAAATGAAAAAATTACCATCAGCGGAATTATCTTCCCGTCAACAACTGGGCGGCGCAAGCCCGAAGCGTTCTAAAGCCGCGCTTTGGATCGCGACGCTTTTCGCGGGCGTCGGTATCGGCTCGTGCGTCACCAATGCCCCGGTCGCGCATCAAAAGCCGAGCGGCGGCGCGGGCGATAGCGGCGGCTCGTTCCTCGCGTCGGCGGCGAACGCGGCGGGCGGCGGCGCAACTTCTTATGCGGCGAGCGGGGAGCCGATTGTGAAAGCGGTTCAGCAAGCCGCGCCCGCCGTGGTTTCGATTGACACCACGGCCCGCGTTAATTACCGCGTGTTCGACAGTCCCTCCGACGAGTTCTGGGGACAGGGCGGCAGGAGCGTCACCCGCGAGGCGCCATCGGGAGCCGGGTCGGGCGTTCTTTTGGAAGGCGGCTACGTGCTGACCAACCAGCACGTCGTGGGCGATGCCGTGGACAGCGGCGGAACCATCAAAATCTCGCTCGCCGATGGGCGACAACTCACCGCGCGCGCCGTGGGCGCGGATCGCGCAACCGACATCGCGCTTTTGCGTGTCAGCGACAGCGGCGACGGAAAAGGGAAAACCGGGTCGCTCCCGGTTGCGCCGCTCGGCGCGACCGACGCCCTACTCCCCGGTCAAACCGTGATCGCGATTGGCAACCCGGTCGGCTTGTCCGCGTCGGTGTCGTCGGGCGTGGTTTCGGCTCTGGGACGACCGCTCCGCATGGAGGATCGGACCTACGAAAACCTGATCCAAACCGACACGGCGATCAACCCGGGCAACAGCGGCGGCGCGCTGATTGACCTTGCAGGCCGCGTGGTCGGTATCAATACCCTGGTGCGAACCGACGCCCAGAATATCGGATTTGCGATCCCGATCAAGACCGCGCTTCGGATTGTGGACCAACTCAAAAAGTACGGCAAGGTGCGACGTCCCACGGACGGCGTGATCGCGCTCGAAATGACGCCGCGCGTCGCCCGCTTTTTGAACTTGCCGTCTAATACCAGAGGCGTCGCCGTTCAGGATTTGTACCGTAACTCGCCCGCCGACCAGGCCGGTCTGCGTCAGGGCGATGTGATCGTCCAAATCAACGACACGCCGATTGGGGACGAGCCGACGTACCGCAAAACGTTGGAATCGCTGAAAATCGGCGACGAGATCACGCTCACCCTGCTCCGCAACGGCGCGCGCCAAACCGCGCGTTTGCGGCTCGCGGAAGCGCGGTAAGGGCAGGGAAGACCTGAGATTTGAGTTCTGAGACCTGAGAGGGGGCCGAAGATGGCCCCCTAACCCCCAATAATGGGGGAACAAGAAAGAGATGGCGACGCTGTCACTCGTGTTCCGCCTCATGCAGTTCGCGTTTCTTGCGCAGGAACCGTTTGCGGCCCGACCGACACGCTCCATGTCGCCGCCCCGTTAAAGCGGCTCACGTTCTCGCGTTTTCCCGCGTTCGGGCCGGAACGACTTAGCGCGCCAAGCGTTTTGCCTTGCTCGTTCTCGTACTTTATATAATCTACTTTTCCCGCATCATAGCCCGCCGCGCCCGCGAAGGATCCGCTACTGTGCGCGGGAACGACGCCAATCAACTTGTCCTTTTTGCCCCCCGCCTTGTAGCGAAGGCGAATAGTAAACGAGTAGTTGTTGCGAACCTTCAAATCATCCAATCCGCTACAGCCAGGAAGCGTCATGCCGCAAGCCAGCAGAACAATCCCCGCTATACCCGTGACTATGTGTGTTTTCATTTTGTTTAGAGTCAAGTAAGGATTGCCGCTCCTAATTATTCCTGTGCATCATTGCAAGGAAGTTGCGGCTGTATTTCCCCTTCCATGGCAAGAAACTTTAGTATCTCCTCTGCGTTGTTGGGGACGCCGTAATACCAAAAGTACTGCGGCGGATAGGAGCCAAAGAATGATCCAGTCGGGATAAGCAGAGCCTGAAACCGCTCGTCAAGTTGACGGAGACGCTCGCCTGAAACGGCGTCAGGAACAAAGCCGTTGTCCAGCATTTTCTGGATAACGTTCCGGCGCTGAAGGTCGTTCGGGTACTCAAAAATGGACCAGTGGTAGCCATCCTCAATCTCCTCGACAAGATCGCTGTAATAATCCAAATTCTGTAGGAATGGGTCCTCGCTCTTTGGAATGATGATGAAATTAACCATGATCTTTATCATGCGCCACGGCGAGAACGGCGGCGTTAATCCGCTTTGCCCTCCTTGCCCACTCTACCAAACGCCTTTTGTAGCGCAACCCGCACTACCAGGGCGTAATAAACAGGTCAACAATTGAGGGTTGGGCGCCTAAACAAAACAGTATTCTCAGAACACCCAACACCCAACACCCAACACCCAACACCTCTACCCGTACGCCGCCAAACACGCCGACAGGTTCGCGCGGGCGTCGGCGGGGCCGAAGGCCCAGTCGCTCTGGGGTCCGGCAAGCATAGCGGCGAGGCGGTCCAGGCGAAAAAACGGCGCGGGCTTGACGGCGTGCGCGGTTGCAATCCCGTTTTGGGTCACAATCCACTGCGCCCCGTCCTGCCGAACGGTTCCCGCCGTGCCGATAAACAGCGTTTGCGAAAAGCCGCCGGTCGCGTCCGCCGTCCATGTATCCTCGAAGAACAATGACACGCTGGGGCCGGGGCCGGACTGAAGGCGCATCAGGGTCGCGCCGTAATCCTCGACGGTTAGATTGTGGACGCGGTTTTCGATAATTGCCGTGGTTTGCGTCACCTCGCCGCCGAGCGCGAATCGCGCGAGGTCCACGGCGTAGATCGCGTGGTCCAGCCATGCCCCGCCCGGAACCGCGTCGCCGCTCGTCCACCACGACGGCCCGGTTTCGCCGGGCCACGGCGACGGCAAGCCGCCATGCCCGATCTGATGGAACGACATCGGGACGCCTATTGCGCCGCTTTGAAGCAGGTCGCGCAAAATTAAAGCGCGGTCATTTAATCGCTGCATCCCCTCGAACGAGCCAAAAAACACGCCCGCGCTCTCGGCGTCCGCAATAACGGCGTCGAGTTCGGCGACCGTACGCGCGGGTGGCTTGACCGACAGAACGTGCTTGCCGTGCGCAATAGCGGCCCGGGCGATTGCCGGGGCGTCGCGAGTCGGCGTGCAGATCGCGACAATCGCGACATCGGGCCGCGCGATCAGTTCGCGGTACTCGTGCGTCACCGAAACGTGGGGGTGTTTCGCCTGCGCGTACGCGGCGCGCTCCCCATTCGCCTCTGCGACCCCGACCAGCGGCATCACGTCCGACGCCCGGGCGTTGTCCAAAAGCCCGAACGCGGTATACCAGTGGTCCAACCCGACCACGGCGATTCCCTGTGGAGTCATAAATGCACCTGCGCCTTTCCGCGCGTTTGTTTAGAAGTTGAGAAGCGGACCAAGCCCGCCTGATAAGGGCGAAGACGGCCCCTTAACCCCCAATAGGGGGGGGACAAGGAAATGCCATTCGCTAAAGGTCAAACATTGGTCCGCAAGATAAAGGCGTCGCCGCAATCTTTATCTTGTCCCCCCCTTATTGGGGGTTAGGGGGCCGTCTTCGCACCGGCTAAAGGTCGTCGCCCAATCCGGCCATACCGTCCGCGCCGCCGCCCGTTCCGCCTCCTCCGGCATCCTCGTCCATAGATTCTTCCATCAACTCCTCGAATTCGTCCGGCTCCATATCGTCGCCCATCTCGCTCGCCATTTCCTTCATCAAGCGGCGCATTTCCTTCGGATCATCGAGGTCGGCGGATTCGGCCCGGTCCGCAAGGGCGTCGAGCGATTCGTCCTCGGAGCGAACCCGGGCGAAGCGCGACACCAGTTTTTTTAAATCGTCGCTTTGGCAGTGGGGGCAGGCGGGCGGCGTGGCGTTCGCGACCACGCCCACCAGCGCGGAAAAGCGTTTGCGGCAGTGGTTACAAGAATACTCAAAAATCGGCATAGCGGTTTTATTTTAGCGTATGTTGGGGATTGGGCGGCGTTTGGTTTGGCGGTGGAAGGCTTCAGATAGGAACGCGTTTTGTTGAACGCGGGTTAAAACCCACGTCTGGAGGCGTTTCACGCCGTGCGACCTCCGGTCACATAACAAACGTTGTTAGCTCAGCCCTATCCTCTCATTTATCCTCGCGACCGGAGGTCGCACGGCGTGAAACGCCTCCAGACGTGGGTTTTAATCCGCGTTCTCAATTTTACGCTATTTCAACCCATTGGCGGCGGCTACCGATTAAGGCGAGCGCAAGCGCGGCGTCAGAACAACGGGGAACCTATTCGCCCCGGTCCGGCTACACGTTTATGAACGCTCCCTGACAAGGCCGTGACAAATTCGTGACAAAACGGAAAATAATTTTCGCCCCCGCGCTTTTGTAACGTTTCTGTAACGTTCGCTTTGTACACTACTCATAACAGATAGTTAGAACGCCCGCTCGCTTTTCGCTGTATTTCGATAGAACGCCATGAAAAACTGTCCCACTCTTTGCCCTTTTTTCCTTCATCTCCCCGCCGACACAAGGCAAGCGGTCGCGCCGCCGCCCCCGGCGCGCGGTCGCGGCGCGGTCATGCCCCCTTCTCCGCGCGCCGCGCCGCGCCGGTTGTCGGAAAAAGCGCGGGTCGGGCGGTGCATCACGCTCATTTTCGCCATTACCCTTCTCGCCATTCTCGCCCTCGTTATCGCGGATTTGCAAACGCCCGCCGAGGCGCGGCAAGGCGCGACGGCGGCGGCCCCGAACCACGCGGCGCGAACCGCCGGGCCAAGCGACGCCAGCATCGGCGGTTTGCGGGTGGTCGTGCAAAAAGGCCACAACAACCTGGTGGACGCGCTCGCAGTGTCCCCGGACGGCAAGATTTTCGTGTCGGGCGGCGACGATAAAACGATCAAGATTTGGGATGTGGAAACCGGGCTTCTCCTGCGCACCATCGAAACCGGCGAATGGGTGTACACGCTCGCGATCACCCCGGACGGCAAAACGATTGTGTCGGGCGGCGATAGTTACACGGTTCGCTTTTACGGCATGGGCGACGGCGCGCTGAAACGCACCCTTAGCGGACACACCAGCGGGGTTGCGGCGGTCAAATTGACCCCGAAAGGCGACGCGCTGGTGTCGGTGGGCGCGGACCGCACCGTGCGGGCGTGGCCCGTGGATGCGTCCGGGCTGGGCGTGGATCAGCCGAAGGGGGGGCGCGTTGTCGCGCGCGATTTCACCGGGTCTGTAAACGCGGTCACGATCTCGCCGGACGGCGCGCGGATGGCTATCGGCGCGGACGGAGATAGCCCGCTCCGCGTTTACAGCGTCGCCGCAAGCGGCGCGCCGCAACTACTCGCCGGGCATGAAGGCGGCGTGAATGCGGTCGCGTACTCGCCCACTGGGGCCGCGCTCGCGTCGGTCGGCGAGGATAAGATCGTGCGCGTGTGGGACGCGAAAACCAATGTCCTCCTCAACGCCATGCGCTTGAATAAAACCGCGATGGCGGAAAAAGGCAATCCGCTCAAAGACGTAAAATGGTCGCCGGACGGAACGCGCTTGGTCGCGCTTGCGCGGTTGGGAAACGTGTATATATGGGAAACCGCGCCC